>JAIPIM010000021.1 GCA_021734725.1 Minisyncoccota bacterium
GTACCCAGCCTATGCGGAGGCTCGCCGACGCGAACGTTTCCTGAAAAGCGGCGCGGGACGGTCGTTCCTGGACGGGCTGGAATCATAATCCACGTGTCCGGGTCCGCCACAGGCGGATAAAGTTCGAACTTGTGCGCCTCTGGCGCATCCCTGAGCCGCTACCACTTCTCCCCCCCAGATGATCACGGTCTATGTATTACAGGATACCGATACCGGTGAGCGATACGTTGGAATAACCAACAATCTCCCGCGTCGCCTTCGGGAACACCGCAGGAAACAGTCCACCAGAACTCATGTTTAAACGCAAATGGAACGCCCTGTTTTGTTTGAAAAAGACAACGGCAGTTGACGAGAAAAGTGGAGCGGGTAAGTGTAGTCCGAGCAAGGGTGGTGTTTAAGTGTGCGCATAAGTGTGACGCTTTGAGCCCCAATACACTTAACCGCCCCCCTTACTCGGATACACTTAACCGATCCGCTTCACCGGTTTTTATAAACTGTCGTTTAGCGTGCGATACCTTCGTGCTTAAAAGAGCGAAGTCCGGCCCCCGGGTTCCCGGCGGTCAGGCGTTCTGATAACGCACGATAAGGTAGGCCTCCGCCGTGCCGCGACCGACATTACGCAAGGTGTGGTCAACGTCGGCCCGGTAATGGATGGAATCCCCGACAGACAGTTTCTCGCACTGGTCTTCACTCTGCACTTCAAGCTTCCCCTTGGCCATATGCAGAAACTCCTCTGTTCCCGGGAAATGAGGATCGCTCTCCAGTGAGCTGCCCGGTTCAAACGTAATGCGATAGAACTCCAGGGATTTTTCCAGGCTCAACGGCGTAAGTGTACGAATGCGGCATCCGTCTTCGGCGGGGAAGGTATATCGTTCGTCTCCGGCGCGTATAACCTGCTGGATCGAGTGAGGCTGAGGAGCATCGACCAGGTCAGCAATGCCGACATTTAACGCTTTTGCGACTTTCAGAATCACCGCCACGGTGGGGTTCACCTTGTCTTGCTCGATTTGGCTGAGCATGGCTTTGGACACTCCCGCCATGGTGGACAATTCTTCCAGAGTGAGTTTATGTTGAGCACGGGCTACCCGCAATCGCGCGCCCAGGGATCCCGCCGCGGTTGTCGATTTTCGTTGACGTTTATTGTATTGAATCATTTGTTCACTATAGTAGATATCTAGTATGTTAAAAACACGATTAAAATACTGGACAAAAGGGCGTTCGCAAGTGAAGCGGTGCGGACGGGAGGTGACACATGGCTGAAACAATGAAGGCGCTCGTTAAAGCAAAGGCGGAACCCGGGCTGTGGCTGGAGGATGTTCCGATTCCGGAGATCGGGATCAACGACGTTTTGATCCGCATTCTCAAAACCAGTATCTGCGGGACCGATGTGCATATCTGGAACTGGGACGAATGGGCGCGGAAAACGATCCCGGTCCCCATGACAACCGGCCACGAGTTTGTGGGGGTGATCGCGGACTTCGGGGATAACGTACACGACTACAAGGTCGGCGATCTGGTCAGCGGGGAAGGCCACCTTGTGTGCGGTCGTTGCCGAAACTGTCTCGCCGGCCGGCGGCATTTGTGTGCGCACACGAGCGGCGTTGGCGTTAATCGAACCGGCTGTTTCGCCGAGTACTTGAGCATTCCCGTGACCAATGTCTGGCCGGCGGATCCCAGCATTCCACTGGACGTCATCAGCTGCTTCGATCCGTTGGGTAATGCCACTCATACCGCACTTTCTTACGACGTACTTGGAGAAGATGTATTGATTACCGGCGCGGGACCGATCGGTATTATGGCGGCCGCAATCGTAAAGCACGCCGGCGCCCGGTATGTGGTCATTACAGACGTCAATCCATACCGTCTGGAGCTGGCGAAGAAAATGAATGTTACGCGCGCTCTCGACGCACGGACCGAGTCCGTGGACGATGTGCAGCGCGAACTGGGCATGAAGGAGGGGTTCGACGTGGGACTGGAAATGTCCGGAAGCCCGGCGGCGTTTAAGGATATGCTTCGCACTATGTGTCACGGCGGAAAAATCGCGTTGCTCGGATTGTTGCCGGAGACTTCGATTGACTGGAATCATGTGGTGTTCAATGGGCTGACGATCCAGGGCATTTACGGACGAGAGATGTACGAAACGTGGTATAAGATGACGGTCATGATCCAGGGGGGGCTCGATATCACGCCGGTGATCACGCATCGCTTTCATTATACTGACTTTGTTGAGGCGTTTGACGTGATGCGGAGCGGCCACTCCGGGAAAGTGATTCTGAATTGGTCGGACCGTACGTGAGACTTTTTATGGAGGCACAGCAATGACCAGTCGACAAGCACTGAGCTGTTTTCAAGAGGAATTGAACGCCATCCGTGACGCGGGGCTGTACAAGAATGAGCGGGTGTTGTCAAGTCCGCAGGGACGACATGTGACGATCCAGGATGGACGGACCCTGTTGAATTTTTGCGCGAACAACTACCTCGGGCTGGCCAACGATCCGCGCATTATTCAGGCGGCGCGGCTGAGCTATGACCGTTGGGGATACGGGTTGAGTTCGGTGCGTTTTATCTGTGGCACTCAGGAACCGCATCGTCAGCTGGAAGAGAAGCTTGCGGCATTTCTCGGGGGCGAGGCCGCCATTCTGTACAGTTCGTGCTTCGATGCCAACGGCGGCTTATTCGAAACGCTTCTTGGCCCGGAGGACGTCGTGATTTCCGATGAACTCAATCATGCCAGCATTATTGACGGTATCCGGCTTTGCAAAGCGAGGCGATTGCGCTACCGGAATCGCGATGTCTCGGATCTGGAGGCGAAACTCGTTGAGGCGGCGGGCGCGCGGGTTCGCCTGATCGCCACCGACGGCGTGTTCTCCATGGACGGAACCATGGCGCCGCTGTCCGCCATCTGTGACTTGGCCGATCGGTACGACGCGCTGGTTATGGTCGACGATTCGCACGCAACCGGCTTCATCGGTGCGCGAGGCCGAGGGACCCCTGAACGATGTGGAGTGGACGAACGCGTGGACATCATCACCAGCACGCTTGGGAAAGCGCTGGGTGGAGCATCGGGCGGTTTTACGGTAGCGCGGAAACCCATCGTGGACCTGCTTCGGCAGCGAAGTCGTCCTTATCTTTTCTCGAATACACTGGCCCCGGCAATGGTTGCCGCTTCCCTGAAGGCATTGGAGATCTTGGAGGAATCGGCCGAATTACGAGAACGTTTACAGCGCAATACAGAGTACTTCAGGGCAGGCATGCGTGAACACACGTTCAGTATTCCCGAGGGTACGCATCCCATCGTGCCCATCATGCTTGGTGACGCAACCTTGGCGGTGGATATGGCGAAACGGCTGCTGGACGAGGGGATCTATGTGGTAGCCTTCAGTTATCCGGTGGTTCCCGAAGGCAAGGCACGAATCAGAGTGCAAATCTCGGCGGCTCACACAACCCGGGACCTGGATCGGGCAGTCAATGCCTTTGCCAAGGTGCGAGACGAGCTTGCGTGATGACGCTGAAAGAAAATTGTTTTCGTACCGCAAAAGCCGGAGAGAAGCCACCGGCGCTCCCACCATGGGGGCGAGACCTTTTCTGCATAGGGTCTAACGTGTCTCGACACGATAACTGAGTGGCGCGAGGTTCTCCACCCCGGTGTCGCCCCAGTTGACCGTGACGCTTGTGCCGTCGGCGTAGGTGATACGGCTTGATTCTTCAGTCAGCTCCTCGTAGGCTTCGACCAGTTCGACGTGTGTGTGCGAAAGCTCCTCGAAGGCAATGCGGTAACCGTCGATCACATCACGTATAGAATCCTCGTAGAAATCGCCGTTGGCGCCGCCGCGATAAGAAACCTCCATGCAAGGCCTGGCGCCGGCGGCAATGGTTTGCAGCAGCCGTTTCCGGACTCCTTGCTTTCGATAGCCGTGAACCCATCCTTCCTGATAGGTTACCAGTCCATGTATCGCCAGCTGGTAGAATGGCACGACCCGGTCGATGATGCGCATCAGGTTATCGTCGACGTCTTTTCCGCGCCATTCAAGACCGTGTGGGGACTGCACGTGTGCGATTTCGTCGACAAAGGGCAGGGAGAACGCCGGTCCCATTTCCTGCGATACGGCACCGTACAAACAGCGGTAGGCCTGGATCAGCTTGCACTGTGAAATAGCAAACTGTTCTTCATCGGCCGGATGCCGCGGATCGTGGCAGCGAAACAAGGGATTGGACTGAGCATCGCAATAGTAATGCCCCTCGAACCCCAGCTCACGAATGCGCGTCACGTCCGGACCGTACCGGTCAAAATAGGCAACGGGGCATGCCTTGGCGGCTTGGCCGCCGCCCCAGATTCCGCCAAGCACGGGCGTTTGATCTTCGTGCCGAAGGACCACCTCCGGGTCGTAGGTCTGACCCGCCATATACATGTCCGTAAGGTTGTCATGCGGCACAATCTGATAACCCATGGACTTGGCTTTGGCGATGAGATGCCGCAGTCCCTCTTCGCCGCCGAGTGTCGGTTCGACCGGAAACCTCTGCGGGTAGGCGCCGTCGTGTCCGCCGAGGTTCCATCCGACCAGGGTGATTACCGCTTTCTCAATTCCGGCGGCACGCATCCGGTCGAGTATCTCTTCGGTTTCGGCAAACGTCGCGTAAGATTTCATAGGGACGTTGCCGTCAAGGGATTTGGGCTTCAGCCCATGAAAAATCTTCACGCGCATGGCACTGACCGAGTAGGCGAGGGTGGAGTTGCTTGCCAGGCGCTCTTTCAATGGCGAAACACCCCGATCCCGTATCAGGTACTCCCGGTAGGCCTTTGCCAGGTCCGTATAACTGTCCGGCGTGCCCTCGGTGAAACGCACGATAATGTCTCGGTCTTGCTGCTTAATGGGCTCCGAGGGTTTGTGCCGGAGCCCGAAGCTTGCGTACAAACGATTTGCGCTTTCCTGATTGATCTCCGTTACGGCGTGGCAGAAAAAATCACCTTTATGTATCAGGACAAGGGTCCCCTGGGATCCCTGCTTTAAACCGAAACAGTTCATACTGTTGAGCTTTTCCCACTCACTCTGATGCATGTAGACCCTGTCCCGGTTAACGGTGGGAACATGCTCTCTAAATCTTACCAGCGAACCGCTGAAATCCGGAATCAGATAGAATCCTTCATCGCCGACACGAGTCGCCAACAGATCAGGCAGAACCTCGATTGCCATCAACCGACGGTTGATGGACATCTGTTCACAGATCCAGCCGGCTTTGACGGTGAATCGGAATCCCGCGTCGTCGGCGCGAAACTCCACGGGGATAAACAGGCCATGCTTTTCATTTACCAACTGGATGCGATAGCCGTCGTGCAACGGCTGCACCAGCCCCAGTTCGAATTCGGTAACCTGAACGGGGCGTAATTCCGACAGATTCTGAAGAGTTGCCCGAACGGCATTTGCAAGGTTGATCGTGACGTCGCGCTTTCCCTTGGTGACTGTCAACGTGTTGGTATCGCGATTCAGTTCCATGTGGCTTTCTTTCATACGGTTATTCACTTCGATGCAGATCGTGACACCATAGTCTAACACTTCACACGTATTTTCTCCATAGCCAAACTTTCACGCCCAGCGTCATTCCGTTCTAAAACCGGGATGGCCTTGATATCAATATCGAGTGCACTCGAAAACGTGCGGTTTTGGCGGAAACAACGCATAATACGCCCCCAGACGTCGTAGGTTTCAGTGTTCAGGTGTCAGGTTTAAGACAGCATAAGTAGCAGTCCCGTAGAGGGTTGGGAGTTTATTCCCGAAATCTGACACCCGAAAACACGAAACCTTCGATTACGGCCAGCTCGACTTTTTAGAGTGGGCTCATTATTGCAAAGTTTGTGCTTTCCGGACACCGTGCCAAATTTGTTTGTAAAGTTACTTGACAAACTGTTCGAGGCAAGCCATCTTAGGGCTGTTAGAGAACTGTGAAATGTCGTTTTTCGCAATTCTCGTTCTTAGTTCCTGGTTCGTCGTTCGTCGTTTTTGGACTGAGAACGCAGAACCACGAACCACGAACCACGAACGGCTCGCGCGAAGGGTATTTCGCAAGAGTCTGTAGGAGCCTGTAAATAGGAGCCGAACCGTGAGTTGTACATCGACTCGTATTTTTCGACATGAAGCATTGACAATGCTCAAGATCTTCGAGGTAATACGTCGAAGCGGGCCTATTGCGCAGGTGGAAATATCACGCCGGCTGAACATCACTCGAACGGCGGTCAATACGTATGTTCAAAAACTTGTAAAGGAAGGGGTGGTTTATTCGGCCAGCCAGTGTCGTGTCGGGGTGGGCCGGCCACAGACGTTGCTCGATATTCACCGCGACGAGAACGGCGCAATCGGATTCAGCGTAGACTACCCATACGTGCACGTTGGAATATCCAATTTTGCCGAAGAGATTATCGCCAGCCAATGCACCGATGTTTCGGCGGTGACCACACGCGAAGACCTGGAGCAGTACATAGTGGCGGCCGCACGTGCAATGAAGGCCGCGGCTGCCCGCGAGAAAGTAACATTACATTCCACGTGTTTTGCCACGGCCGGCGCCTTGGACGGTGTTACCGGCAAAGTCACCAAAGCCGTAAACTTCCCAGCCACTCAGGATCTTGACGCTCAGGGTCTGTTATCTCCACTGTTGAGGACTCCCGTATACGTAGTGCCGTCTACGGTTGCCACGTATTGGGGCGGACTTACCGACGAGGACGAGGACTGTCGCGTTTTCCACGTAATTTGGGACATCGGGGTAGGAACCATTCTTGGCACGGGAACGGACATTCGGTTGAGTAATTTTCAGCGGGATCCGGATGGCATAGGTCGTGGACTTCGCGATATGGGGCACGTAATCTACAAGCCGGGCGGCCGGAAGTGTCATTGTGACGAACATGGCTGCCTGGAAGCGTATTTTGGAGGATGGGCCATGATACGCGATCTTCAAGAGGCCGAAGGCGGAAAAAACTCCTTGTCCTTTCTGGACTTTCTTGCCAGGGCGAAAGCAAACGACGCACATGTGCGCGACCTGATCGTTTCTCGCGGCCGCGAATTGGGCAGCGTTCTCGGCTGGATTTTCACGGCGCATAAACCTTGCAGGATCAAGCTTAGTGGACGCGTGGCGGACGTTGGATCCTGGGTTTTCGATGCGTTCTGCGACGGCATCCGCCAGCGGTTGGGCACGCAAGATCTCGACAAGATATTTGCCCCGGCGTGGGTCACCCCCACAAACGAGCTGCAGCTCAGCGGTGCGTGTCGCCTGGCTACTCACGTACGATTCAACCTGCCGCTCTTGCCCATCGTGCGTATGGCGGAGGATGTGGACGAACTGACGGATGCGGTCGTGCAAATGCCATAGAAAGTGAAAAGACGTGCCGGTGAACGGGAACGGCAATCCCGGCCTTCCTTGAAGAAAGGGCAAGCCGTTATTAAACCACAACGAGCGTGAAAAAGGAAAAAGGAGAACGAACAATGATGAGTCAAAGGTTTGTCTCGGCGGTATTGATCGGAGCGGTTCTAACCGTGATCGGAAGTACGTCCCTCTGGGGTGGGTATATCTACCCAGTCACCTGGGATTACGTAACGGACTTCAGCACCACGGTTAATCAGGTACCGGACAGTGAAGGAAATGTTACTTGGGAATACCGCGGCGGATGGTTCAACTATGCGCCTTCGGATTTTCTGCTCATGCCGCAGTACAGTTCCACATTGCACGCATGGTATTCTCCGGATCACAAGTGGGGTAATGCAACATGGGGGCAGGTTGGCAAGAGCGAAGAAGGCAAGGGGTTTGTAATCGCCAGCGAACCCGGCGCCAACTATAATCGCCCCATGATCAATTGGGTGTCGCCGGTTAATCGCTGCGTGAATATAGACTTATCGGTCCTCGATACCGGAAGTCACGGAACGACGGGCGATCCCAATCAGGACCTGTACTTACGGACGGATATCTACGTTAATGACAGCTGGGTTCACACCTTTTCCCGAGACGGAGAATTCCAGCTCCCGCTGGCCGTTGTCAAAGACGATGTGGTACATGTTAGGTTCAGCTACAGGAATGTTCCGTCCGATCTCACCGGGCATTATGCATGGTCAAACGACCTGAATTTTACCGTGACCACAATTCCGGAACCCGCGACATTATCCTTGCTTTTTCTGGGAGGATGTACGGTGCTTTGTCGTAGAAGACGGGCCAGCTTGCCCAAGGGGTGAAAGCGATGCATAACCAGCGTAACGCTTTCACGCTGATCGAGTTGCTGGTCGTTATCGCAATCGTTGCGGTTCTGGCTTCCCTGCTCCTTCCGACTCTCCATCGGGCGAGAGAGACGGCAAAGCGCGCGGCCTGCGCCAGCAATCAGCGTCAAGTGGGGATTGCCCTGCACATGGCCTGTACCGACGATCCGAGCGGTCGTCTGCCGTTGACCAACGAGAGTGGCGTTCCTCCCGAGGGGGCAGCCTACACCCAATACGACAGCGTGATCCAGGAGTGGTGGTATGTGCTTCCCCCCTATGTGGGAAACCCCGAAGCGGACAGCCGCAAGAGCCCTTTCTGCTGTCCGTCAGATATGTCGCCGTGGAATTGCGACTCTGGAACGAATAATCACTGGGGGAGACGTTTGTACAGTTATTCTGGAAACTGGTATGTCGGCCCAAGCCTTCCCCTGCAACGGCAGCTCACGGACATTAGGAGTCCTTCAAAATTGTCTTTCCTAGTCGACGGACAGTATAAGACGGCGTGGTGGCATTCGTATGATTGGGCCATTGATTCAGTAAGACACATGGGGCGACTCAACGCACTGTTCCTTGACGGCCATGTTGGAGTGGGTTGGCAAATTCAGATGTACGATTGTCCGTTCTGGAGCGACACGCCGTAGCGAATCTTCACGGCATGAATCATCTAAGGAGGCAAGTATGAGGTTACGGAGAATGAAGGTGTGCTTATTGGGACTGGCGGGCATTGCAGTGACGGGCATTCTGGGAGCCTGCCAGACGCCTCGGGAAAAGAATTCAGCTTTCTCCCCTCAGTCTTCTTTCAGTTCGGCGGTAAACGCGTTTGAAACGGTGTGGCGCAGCCCGGATCAATGGCAGCCGAACGACGGTATTGTGGAGTCAAGTGACGGCAGTGCGGTAACGTTCTGGGACCGTAAAGCGGGGGCGCCGTGTGTTTATGTGGCTGACTTGAACAACTTGGACTTAAGCGATGTCTTTTCGGTCACGTTCGAATACAAGAGCGAGCGTATTGTCGATATAAACAAGAGGGTGGCACTCAAAGTTGGACTGCGTGACTCGAATGGGACACGAGTGGCTTTTGGCCCGTTTTGGGTATCCGAACACTGGCGGAAAGCCGAATTCTACACAGCGCTCCCCACCTGGGTAAGTAAACCGGTGGATCTTACGCGTATCGTTGCGGTGGATTTAGTTCAGAACGATGTCAAAGGGGAGCCTGCCTGGGACTTCAGGATAAGCATTCGCAACTGGAAGATGACATCCCGCGGCGAGTTGTCGAGCAAGCCCTCTGCTTTATGGAAGGCGTCTTCCATGACTTCGGCGGGCAGCGTAACGGTGGGGGGCAAACCCTTTTTCCCGGTGGGGCTGATGACGACGTTGGGTGCCGACAGGCACTCCGCTTTTCTGCCGTTGGACAAAGGAAAGTTGCCGTACAGCGAGCAGACGCTGCGTACATGGTTGGCGACAATTCGTGAAGCCGGATTCAACTCGATCATGTCCTATACAATGCCATATTATTATGGCGGTCCTCAAGCGTCTCATACCGAAAAAATGGCAGGTATGTCCCGGTTCTTGGACTTTGCCGAAAAGGCGGATCTCCAGGTACTGGCGACGGCTTATGGCTATACGGCAGGGAAGCTTCCCGGAGAATCCGAGGAGAGAAAGAAAGCTGTAAAGGCGCGAAAGCTAGAACTAAGACAATTCGTTGAGACGGTAAAAGAACATCCGGCGATGTTGGGTTACTACGTGGCTGACGAGCCAATTCCCGGCGGTGTGTCCAAAAGCGATCTGGCGATGTTCTGTAGCGAGGTGAAATCGCGGGACAGCGTTCACCCGACGATTATAATTTATTGTTCCGATCCAGCCTTGGGAGTTTTTGGGCGTGTGGCCGACGTGCTTTCGCCGGACTTCTATCCAGTAGGCGGTAAGTCACCTTATTCCACGATTTCCCGGCTTACCGAAAAGCTGGAATTGGCTCACTCGTTTCAAAGCGCGACCGCTCGCCGCCCGTGCCTATGGGCAACACTCCAAATTCATCGCGCGGACGCGACAAGGCGTTTTCCCTCAATGGACGAAATGCGAGCCATGTCTTTTCTCGCCTTGACTCAAGACGTGAAGGGGCTTTTCTTTTTCGCCCATGCCTATCCGGATGGAACGCGTCCCTACAGTGAATCGTATCCAGAGCATTGGGCAAATGTCAGTCTCGCGATGAACAGTCTTCACACGGCGATCCCCGCCATGGTGAACGGACGAACCGTGCACGGCATTCAGGTATCCGACGAGCGCGTGGAATGTATTGTCAAAGAAACGACCTGGAAAGAACGCAAGGCGCTCTATATTATCGCGGTCAATCCATGCAGGGGAAAAGCCCAGGATGAACCGTTGAAAGTGACCTTCAGCGGAGAACGGATTCCTCGAAACGCAACGATAGAAGTGCTGGACGAAAACGAAAGCGGGCATGTGGAGCTGGGCACATCTCGCCATATTCCGTTAACCGCAACCAAAGACGCCCGCGCATTCCAGGACGAGTTTTCCCTCAATGCCGTGCATGTCTACCGTATTGTGTCGCGGTAACTTTTGAAACGTAATCTGAACATTTGAACGGAGACTGAAGAATGAGCAAGGCGCGCGATGAGGAGTCCTCCATCCGAACGTCGTGGACACACCCTCTTAAGCACAAGGGCATTGTTCCCGCCAAAACATCGGAAGTTACTCCCTTTGTGTTCCGGAATCGGCTCTACCGACTGGAAAACTTCAAAAAGAGCAGCGAATGTCCGGGACGTCCCGCAACGTACCGGTTTCACGAGGACGGTTTTCGCATTCGTGACGTGATGGCCGACCGTGTTCTGAGCATACCGTTGCTGAACCACTATTTTGGCATAGCCCACGTGTGGCAAAATCGAGTATACGTAGTTGCGGGCCATTACGAGGAAGACCGTCCATGGTGGACCATTCGCCGCACGCATTTAATTTGGTCGGACGACTTGATCACCTGGTCCAAACCGCGGGTTGTCCTGGAAGCGGAGGGAGATGAACATCTGTTTAACTATGCGATTTGCCGCGCTCATGGCCGATTCTACATGCTTTACGAGACCGACGATGCACGCTGGCCGAAATTTACTTTTCGCTTTGCGACGTCCACCGACTTGCTGCACTGGGAAAAGTTAGCGCCAAACCACATCTACGGAGCAACGAAATACGTGGGCGGCCCAGCTTTGTATCACGATTCGGAACAGGACTGGTTCTACTGTCTTTACGTTGACGACCGGGGAGGTACATGGGACACTCGGATAAGTCGAACCAAAGATTTCGTTCACTGGGGCGATGCTCCCGAGGACCGCCCGTTCTTAGCGGTCGATGAACGTCGCTACGTCAATCCCTTTGACTATCCCGAAGTTAGGGAAAAAAGCGCAAGCGATGCGGAGGTGTGCGAATTTCGTGGACAAACGTTGGTCTACTGGAATGGGGGCGATCAACAAACGTGTGGAAATTTACAGTTAAGTGTTTCCGACACGTCGGCCTCGGCTCTTTTCGCGGCATTTTTCGCGGACGACGATAAGGGTGGACGATTCAGCCAACGCTCATCGTAATCCGTGATCGTCGCTTCCTGTCGCAATCCGAAAATCACCACAGAGGACGTCCCAAAGTCGATCTTGAATGAAGCCTCGTATGTCTGGCTCATAATGGTCGGCGGTGGTCTAAGCTGTCCGAAGGCGGTCTCTTACTGGCAAACGGAGGTTTTGTTAGATGGCGCATGGCAATAATCGCGGCTGGTTTTACGAAAGCAAGTTCGGGATGTTTATCCATTGGGGGCTCTATGCCGTACCCGGTGGCCTTTGGCACGGACGGGAGATGGACTACATCGGCGAATGGATTCAGGCAAAATTCCGCATTCCCAACAGTGAGTACGAGAAACTGGCGGAGCAGTTCAACCCCGTCGGCTTCGATGCCGAGGAATGGGTGTCCACCGCCAGAGCCGCCGGGATGCGCTATCTCGTGTATACAGCCAAGCATCACGAGGGCTTCGCTATGTATCACTCAAAAGTAAGTCCGTTCAATATTGTCGATGCCACGCCGTTCGGACGCGACCCCCTGGCCGAACTCGCAGTTGCCTGTCGAAAGTATGGCATTAAGCTCGGAATTTATTATTCGCAGGACTTGGATTGGCACGAACCCGATGGGGGCGATCCCGGTCCGGAGTTTCCAAAAAATTTCGGCATGTCCTGGGGGAACGACTGGGATTTCCCCGAGTATTCGCGTAAGGACTTCAACCGCTATTTCGAAGAGAAGGCCATGCCCCAACTCACCGAATTGCTGACGAATTACGGCCCCCTGGGCCTCATCTGGTTCGATTGCGCAGTCTCTATCACAAAAGAACAGAGTGTTCGCATAACGGCAATGGTCAAGCAGTTGCAACCAGAGTGCCTGATGAATACCCGCCTGGGAAACGGGTTTGGAGACATCGGCAGCCTGGGCGATAACGAGCTTCCCAGCGCGCGGCGCGAAGGCCTTTGGGAGTCGCCGCTCACCATGAACGATACCTGGGGGTTTAAGATCAATGACAGCAACTGGAAATACGCACCTCAACTGATCGAAAATCTGGTCGGCCTCGTTTCGAAGGATACAAACTGCTTGCTTAATGTCGGCCCGAAGCCCGATGGACGTTTTCCAGAACCCGCCGTCAAAATACTTGAAGAAATCGGGGTTTGGATGAAACGAAACAGCGCCGCCCTTCATGCTTGTTCCGGTAATCCGTTCCCTTACGATTTTGAATGGGGATATATGACGGTTGGCCGTAGCAATGGATGTACCGTGTTAAATCTTTTCTTGCGCGAACCTGTGGCGTCCGATTTTGTGTTGGAGGGATTGCATGATCGAGTCCTGCATTGTTATGAACCCGGCCAACCAGACACCGAACTTCCGTTCGAACAGCGGCGGAAACTGCACATTGATCTTCGTACTGTGACAGGACAAAATACGCTAACCGCCGTCGTTGTCGTTCTGGACACTGACGCCGCCCCCAGTATAGACAAACGACTCTTGGCCCAGAACGGCAGGCTGTGCCTGAAACCCTGTATGGGCAAACTGCAACACGACGAATCGCAACTTGCCACAACTGCACTGGGCGTCGATACCGCCGGTGAAACGCGGTCTTCGGCGAATCACTCCAAGCTTGCTCCAAATGGAAGTCTGGTCGATTGGCACAATCCAGGCGACGGCATCACATGGGAGTTCGTTTTGAGCGAGCCGGGACACTATCGGATCGAAATCGTAACAACTGCCCGCGTGCATAGTTCGCCGTGGAGCGACGGCCAGCGCATCCGGATCGATTGCGGCGACGGAAACTGGGAATCGCAACTGCGCGGCCATGTTGTCGCTAAGGGGTGTTACGAGCAGGGCATGTCCGCGGCCGGAATACTGCGGGTACATGAACCGGGCGTCCAAAGCTTGACACTCTCCATGACCGCTTTAGGCAATCCGAAGAATGTCAATATGGCCCTGGACGAAGTTTGGTTGACGAAAAGTCGTTGACGAAAAACACCAGGAAAAGGTTTCAGACAATGAAAAAAGATCTCTGCTGCACCACGGATTTTATGGACAATCTCCTGTCGCCGCGGGGACATGAACACGGACTGGAAGCCAATCTGTTCGATTTTCGCCCGGAGCATATTGACGCGTTGATGGCTTACTGCGCCGGCATCGGCGCGACCCGGCACGAATGGCTCGCTCTCGGTGGACTTTCACCATTTTACGGGCCAAACTCTCCGCTTGACTATGACGTGTTGCACATCGCTTGTGAGGCTTCACACCGGCACGGCATGCGGTTCGACACGGTTCTCAAGCCGTTCGAGGGCGGCTGGTATGGGCACGGGACGAACGGCAAACTGCCGCTCAGCCTGCCGAGGCCGGAGGGAGCGGCCTGCATCGAATGTATCGACGGCCTGGTTTGCGGCGTGCGATCGTCTATCGTCGAACACCCTGAGATGCAGTTCGAGCGCGATCCGGCGGATTTGGCCGATCCGGGCGGAGCGGTCCGCGTTATTCGCCTGATTAATCGGAGCGACGCCGAGACGGGACTGGCCGACGCGACGTTCGCCATTTGGTTCAGCCGGGACGGAACCGGGCGATCCATCGAGACATACGATGGCCCGATCAACGTTGAGGAAACGGTGGAGTATCGTCCCCAGCTTCCCTATCATGAACAATCCGCTCGCATTGTCAGCCTGACGAACCTTCGGATTCCCGCCGACGCCTCGCATATTATCGTGCGTTGCGAGAAGGAAGGGGCGGTCGCGCTCGAGAACGAGATCCACCAAGTCGTGGAGTTGGAAAATGACGCCGGCGCGTCGATTCCGGCCTTTCCCGCGCCCGGCCCGATTACCGAAGCCGTAATCGGGCGTTGGAGGCGGAAAGCGGCGCTCGACCCCTATCTGTCGCTTCCGGAAGTCAGGAGCGTGTTGGATGACGACGCGGCGTTGGCCGCCCATGTCGAAGCCGCGAACCGGTTGCGAACAAAATGCCTCGGAGCGAATCCAACTCAAATCGCCCTGAAAAGCGGTGAGGAAGGCGAGCTCGTGATCATGCGCGGCAAGCCCCGCTATGTCGACAGCGTGTTGAATCCGATCTATCCCGAAGTGCGCGAACATTGGCTCGACATGGTGCGACTCTGTCTCGAGCGCGACGTCGACGGCGTCAACATCCGGGTTCAGGATCACAACTACGCCTTCGAGCCGTGGGCGTTCGGATTCAATCCCCCCACCATGGAGCGGATGGAGCATCCCGACAACATGGCCGAAGCCGCCAAGATCAACGGCGACGCGTATACGAGTTTCCTGCGCGAGGCCGCTAAGCTCGTTCACGACGCGGGGAAAGATTTCGGAGTCCATGTCTACAGCACCATGCTGGGAACGGATGAACGTCCCGGCGTGTGGTGGATGACGCTGATTCCTGAACTCCAAATCGAATGGCAGTGGGAAACCTGGATACGGGAAATCGCCGACTACGTCGAGTTTCGGGGCGCCTTCACTTTGCGGCCGGAGAGCGTCAAGCGCGCGGTTGACCGCATCGGTCTGGTCGCCCGGCAGGCCGGAAAGAAATTCATCTACCAGTCCTCGCGGGCGGCCGACGTGGTCTCCTTCGACGGACCGCACGACCATCTCGCCTGGGAGATTGAGAACATCGTCCGCAACCACCCTGACATCAACATCTACAACCTCTATGAAACGGCCTGCTTCACCCGCTTCGACGAAAAAGGCGAAATGAAGGGAAGTACCGCGGTCGCGGATCTTGTCCGGAAGTTGGTTTGAGATTCGTATCGGCCACAATCCACAGATCGGAACGCTGGAAGCCGGGAAAAATAATGGTGGACCGAATTTTAAGTAAGATTGAGAAAAAATGGACAACGTGAAAATAGACATCAACGAGATTCGAAGCGGCTATGATCGTCAGACCTGCTGGGTTCAGACGAGAGCGGGAGTTCTTCCGCCATTGGGCAAGGCCGTGATCACCACACAGAAACTCCGTCTCACCGGTAGCGACATCTTCTATGGTATTCACTCAATGGTCTCCGTCGACATGGGGCAGACGTGGGGCGAGCCCGTGGCTCAGGAGGCGTTCCAGGCGAGGCCTCTTGAGGCTGGCGCGTATTTGTATGTGTCGGATTTTTGCCCCCAATGGCATGAGAAAACCCAAACGCTGTTGGGCACGGGGCACACCCCGTGATACCAAAACGACGAGCTGACCCGTTGCGACTACCACAGAACGCCAGCGTACAGTATCTTTGAAACCGATTCCGATCAATGGCGGCCGTGGCGTTATCTCGAATTACCCGATGATGTTCCGTTCTTCACGTTTAGCGGCGCGGGGTGTACGCAACGGTGGGATTTGCCGGATGGAGATGTCTTGCTGCCAATTTATGGACGTGACCCATCGTCAGGGACGGACGTTTTTCGTGGAATGGGGCAGGTCGCGGTGTTGCGGTGCGGGTTTGACGGCGAAACCCTGTCATACAAGGCCCATGGCAATTTCATGAGCGTGATGGAACCCCGAGGATTATGCGAGCCGTCGCTGGCGAGCGGCAACGGACGATTCTATCTCACGCTGCGCAATGATGTCAAAGGCTACCTGGCGGTCAGCGAGGACGGCTTGAACTATGGAGAACCGATCCCGTGGCATTTCGACGACGGCCAGGAAATCGGCAACTACAACACCCAGCAGCATTGGCTCAAATTGAATGGCAAACTGTTTCTCGTCTACACTCGACGGGGGCTGAACAACGACCATGTCTTCCGCCATCGCGCCCCCTTGGTCATGGCCGAGTTTGACGAGGAAAATTTGTGTCTGATCAGGGAAACGGAACGGATTGTTGTCCCCGAACGGGGCGCGCGCTTGGGGAATTTCGGCGTCACGCCGATAAATTCCAAGGAGAGTTGGGTGGTGGTTTCCGAATGGATGCAGAATAATGGCGGTGGCCGGAACTTGGGAGCTATCGAGAAATATGGCGCCAACAATACGTTTTTTATTTCAAAGGTAACAGGAGACATAAATTGAAGAAGAGCATATACCCGGAGCTCGAGTGGTTCTCGGAATGGGAGAGGAAAAGCGGGGAGCGAATGCCTGATTTGAGCCAGTTCAGGTCCATACCCGATCTCCCGCCGTTGCTCGAGTTTTACGATGGCAGGCCAGTTCGGAATATTGACGACTGGAGGGAGCGCGAAAAGGAAATAAAGCACCTGCTGTGCAACTATCTGCTGGGATCGTTTCCCCATGGAATTCCGGCTTTGTCGGATGTGCGAACCATTGGGTCACGCCATGCTCCGGGGGCGAAAGTAATCAGGCTTCGATTGGTCTTTGATACTCCGAACAACGCCGGCATGGAAATCGAAGTCCTCAAACCCGACGGGAAAGGCCCGTTTCCCGTATTCATGACTCAGACCAATCATCGGCGCTGGGGGCTTATCGCTCTTTCGAGGGGGTATTTGACCTGTATATATCCCGGCTGCGATATTGACGACCAGACAGGTGAATTCAAGAAAGCTTATCCTGACTGCGACTGGGGCTTGATAGCCAGGCGTGCCTGGCTCGGAAGCCGGGCGTTGGACTATGTGCTTACATTGCCGGAAGCCGACTGTGAGCGGGTGGCGATAACCGGCCATTCGCGCAATGGTAAGCAGGCAATTATCGCGGCTGCGTTCGATCCGCGGATCAAAGCGGTGGTTTCAAGCAGTTCAGGTTCCGGAGGAGCTTGTCCGTATCGGCTCGTCTCCGAGTCAGCCTTCGAAGAAAGCGTCGAGTTCACCACTAGATTGTGCCCTGAGTGGTTCCATCCGCGGCTGCGGTACTTTACCGGACACGAGGATTTGCTGCCGATAGACTGTCACTGTCTACTGGGGTTGATCGCCCCACGGCACTGCCTGCTTTCAACGGCTATGAACGATGGCTGCGAAACAAGTTATGCTATCGAGCGTAGCTGTGTCGCCGCCCGGGAAGTCTACCGTTTCCTCGGTCAGACGAACAACATCGGCATCCGCTGGCGTCACGGGGGACACGACACCTGCGCCGAGGACATTCAGTCGTACCTCGATTTTTTTGACAAGGCCTTTGGCCTGGACGATACATTTTCCTTTTCGCCGGAACCTTTCCATCTTTTTGACTGGAACCAGTGGCGAGACAAGCAGGATGAATCGACGTTAGCCATTCCCGAAGCGAAAAACTGGGATGTGAAAAGACGTGTCTGCTGGGGGCTGGGCGAATTCCCCCCGGAAACCGACGTTCCCGGGGAATTCTCCTACGGAATTGAAGCTCCCCATAAATCCGCGCTCATGAGGCGCGAAACCGGAAACGAACTGGATATTTTAAGAACCCCGGTGACCTTCGGCGGATATATTGCAGCCAATCTCTACCACTGCCCCGGATTCGAGGGACACCGGCCGGTCGTGGTATGGTTCCACCCTTATTCTTATTCGACAGGTTATGTTGGTGCTTATATGGTTGGCGAACGAATCTACGAGCGACTCGCCCAATTGGGCTATGTCGTAATGGCGTATGATCAAATTGGCTTTGGCACCAGAGTGGAGGAGGGAGGCTCCTTTTACAAAAGGTACCCCAAATGGTCGCGGTTGGGAAAAATGGTTGCCGACGCGAGGGGAGCGCTCGATTTTCTTGTCTCCGACAGAAATATGCTTGTCGACCGCGACATCCAGGCAGTATCCCGTTTGCCGGAGTTCGACCGGCAGCGGATTCTTGCCGTCGGCTATTCCCTGGGCGGCATGGTTGCCCTTTACGCCGCAGCTCTGGACCAACGAATAGCGGGCGTGGCTTCCTTTTGCGGAATCACGCCGCTGGGCACGGACAACCGGGGTGGAAATGCGGAAGCCTTGGCGAGGTTGTGGAAATGGCACGCCATTCAGCCGAAACTGGGTATCTGCGATGGCGTGAACAAACAGGTTCCGTATGACTTCGACGACATCTTGACGCTGGTGGCGCCGAGACCCTGCCTCGTATATTCCGCGCTTCATGATCGCGAGTCGAATGCCGAGGCGGTCGCCCGTTGTCTCGATACGGCCCGCCAGTCCTGGAAATCAACGGGCGCGGAAAACTTGCTGCAACATTGTGGGGTCGACGACTATAACCGCTTCCAAACCAGACAGCTTGACATTCTTGAGCAGTGGCTTGCCGAGGTGACGACCACCGGTCCAGTGTCCGCGCACCGTGGAGAACCGCGAACACATGCTCACGGAGCACTGGGTCATGAGTGAACGAGCCATCCTGCTGGTGTTGCTTTCGGCCTGCCTGCACGCTGCCTGGAACCTTTTTTCCAAGTCGAGCGATGCGCCGGTCGCGTTTCTGCTGCGGGCGTTGCGCTTTTCCGCTCTGTTCTACGCTCCGCTGTTTCTCTGGATGCAGTTTCGGGTGGCTTACAGTCCTTTGCTGATCGCTTGCCTGACCGGTTCGGGTGTCTGTACCGGTTTGTATTTCTTCTGTCTCGGTAAAGCGTATCATCATGGAAAGGTATCGGTGGCCTATCCGGTGGCCCGGTCGTTTCCGATCTTGGTGATCACTTTCGGCGCGTTGTTCCTGGGCGAAGTTCCCAGTCCGCGGGGCGCGATGGGTGTCGTGCTTGTCGTGTCGGGTTGCTTTATCTTGCCCTGGCAGCGCTTTGTTTGCGGCCCGGAGGGATTCTGCCTGGAGAACTACCATAATCGGAGCGTGCTGTGGGCATTGGCGGCGGCACTATTCACGGCCTGCTTTTCATTGCTCGACAAGGTGGCGGCGCTCGCGATGCGCGACATCGGCGAGTCGATGGTGGACAAGGTCAACTACGTGTACCTGCAGAACGCGATTGCTTGGGCAACGATTGCCATATGCATACGTATCGCACGCTACAAGGTCTATCCCGTGGCGCGCTGGCGGGCCTATGTCTGCGGAGCGATCTTTCTGGCTTCATACAGCCTGATCCTGATGGCCCTGGCCACCGACCCGGTGGCTTATGTCGTCAGCTTTCGGCAGATCAGCATTGTCATCGCCACCCTGATTTCCATGCTCTGGCTGGAGCGCCAGTTCACGTGGCCCCGCATGACGGGAGTGGGGCTGATATTTTCCGGGGTTCTACTCATTGGGTGGACATGAAAAAGGAGCATAACGCATGAACGACACGTATGAAACACAACCCGAGATAGTCGTTGAAACGGTTCTTCAGGGGCGACAGCACAACCAGTGCTGGTTCAGCCCCGGCATGACGGTAGTCCCCGCACGCAAACCGGACGCTCTCCCGGAAGTCTTTATTGGCGCGCAGCAACTTGCCGGCAACGATATGGGGACTCCCCATTGGATACGGACTTCCGACTTGGGCGCGACGTGGAGTCCGCCCATGGAGAGCCAAAACCTGCTGGGCGTTCCGCATGACGATCACTGGTTCGAGAAACCGCACATTAATCTGTCTTATCATCGTCGCGGCGGACGCTTGTTGGGACTTGGGTCCACGCACTTCTCCCGCGACGAAGGAACGCATACGTCCTTCAAAATGGAAAAGATCGACTTTGGGGAATGCCCGTTCGCCAACCGCATGATCATGACCGAGTGGGACTTCAAACGCGGCGATTTCGTCCCTTGGTGGACGGTCTCGCTGCCCGAGGAATTGCGTCGCTGGCATCGGGTTGCCTGGCCGCGCGCGCAGTTCGAGTTTCCGGACGGTTCAGTGCTGGTGCCCTTTTACGGACGCGAAACCGCGGACAGCCCGTTCACGGCCGTGGCGGTCATGCACGCCGACATTACGAACGCGGGATTTGCCTGCCGAGGCATCGGCAATCTGCTGCGGGTGGATACCGACCGGGGGTTGGCCGAGCCTTCCGTGGTGCACTTCGGGGAGCGCTTTCTGCTCACGATCCGCCATGACCGGCGCGCGTATGTGGCGGTCAGCGCCGATGGCCTTCATTATGGCGAGCCGATCCCCTGGCGGTTCGACACCGGCGAGGAACTCGGCAATTTCAACACGCAACAGCACTGGCTGGCGCGTCGTGACGCGCTTTATTTGGTGTACAACCGGCGCGGCGAGTTGAATAACGGCGTATTCCGCTGCCGGGCCCCCCTTTACATGGCGCGCGTGGATCCCGGGACGTTGACGGCAATTCGGGATTCGGAACAGATCGTCTTTCCGGAGAAAGGCGCCCGCATGGGCAATTTCGACGTCGCCAACGTCACTGATGACGAGGCTTGGGTCGTGACCGGCGAATGGCTCGAAGGCAAGGTCGAGGGCATGCGCGAGGGCGAACGTTTCCATGTGCCGGGGGGCTCTGAAATCAACCGTATTCAATACTTGGGCGATCTGCTGCTGGCCCGTATCAGGTTCTGACAAGAGGAATTGAGAATTTTGCGAAACACCTATTGAAAGAGCATAATGGGGGCTGACGAATGGCGGAAAACAACATGTATCGAAATGCGTTCGGGCCGATTGCGGCCCGTGTCGAAAACGAAGGGGTTCGTCTGGCGTTCTATTTGACAACGCCGGTGTTTGCGGCGCTCGCTGAACAGCAACCGTCGCCTTCTATTCTTGTGCGTCGCAAACGGGTGCGTGAATTCATCTGGGGCAGCGATTACGCCGAATACTTTGACGGGATCGGACCGGAAAATGCGGAAACCATCTTTGAGGGTGTAATCGAGCCGATTAATCGGCGCAAGTTCGAATTTCTCGATACGGGGGCGAAGATCGGCGAGACGTATGCGTACTGGATGTCCTGTCCGTTGGGCCGCCTTCCGACCGGACCGGCGGTTGTGCGGATCCGCGACGGCCGTGTCTGGTGGTCGAACGATGAAATAGAAGCGCGCCTCTCCAAGCTGGTTGAGACGTATCCCACGATGGCGTCGCTTACGTCTTTCGGCACGAGTGTCGGCGGGCACGATATCATGGGCCTGGCC
>JAIPIM010000022.1 GCA_021734725.1 Minisyncoccota bacterium
CGTAAGGAGGTGGACGCAACCGATATTCGCTGCCCCGATGTTTCCGCGGCTGAACGCATGGACTCGCTGATCGCCGCTGTTCGCGATGAATCGGATTCTGTCGGTGGTGTCGTGAGTTGTGTATGTCGCGGTGTGCCGGTGGGCTGGGGAGAGCCGGTATTTGACAAGCTGGACGCAGAACTGGCGCAGGCCATGGTGTCGATTCCGGCAGTCAAGGGATTTGAAATCGGTTCCGGGTTTGGCGGCACACGGATGCGCGGTTCGGAGCATAACGATATGTTCGTGGCGAAAGACGGACGTTTGGGAACACGCACAAACCACAGCGGCGGTGTGCAAGGCGGTATTTCCAACGGGGAACCCATCCTTTTCAGAGTGGCTTTCAAACCGACCGCAACGATTGGGCGAGCCCAGACTACGGCGTCGTTCGACGGCACGGCCGTGACCGTGGAGGGGAAGGGACGGCATGATCCATGCGTTGTCCCGCGCGCCATTCCAATCGTTGAAGCCATGACGGCTCTGGTGCTACTGGACTTGGCGCTCCGGCAGACCGTAAATCTGGAGCGGTTGACGGCTACGCGCGATGGTGACGGTTTACGGGCTTGAAACTCCTGGTAGCAAGAACCGGAAATGTGCCTTCCGGCATACTCACGTATACCCGCACTCACACACGGTAACCAATCGGGCGGTCCTGTTCCGTGTTGTTTTCCTCACCTGTCAGTCGCCTGCGACGACCATGGACGGTGCGTCCGGGACTTGACCGTTTGCAAACGATCGCAAGCCCGAAATCATGAGAATCGTAGTCGCTGCCATCATTGTAATACTCAGGAACAGGGCCGGGTCATAGGCTCCCGTGGCATCGGCAATGTATCCGCCGATGGCCGGACCGGTCACTCCCGCCAGACCGTAGCCCAGAAAGCATATTGGGTAAAGCCGGGGGAACAGGGCGCCGTCAAAATATCTTGATATGGCAGATGCGTAGATCACAAAATTCGCCCCGAAACCAAACCCCAGGAGTCCCGCACAGAATAGGATCAGCCATGGGTGCGACGCCACAGACAGAGTGAGGAGGGTCCCGGCAAACACGCCAAGAGAGGCAGGAATAGTCTTGTATGCGATACGGTCAAAAAGAATACCCCACAAGATACGTCCGACCGCGTTACCGACAGCGAACACCGACACTGCCGTTGCAGCCAGCTCGACGGACAGTCCGGCATCCAGCACGATAGGCGAGAGGTTGCCGATCACCAGCAACCCGGAGAATGTTCCGACAAACATGCCGAGCGTGCAGAGTAGGAAGGGCAGCGTCATCACTTCTTGCCTGACTGAGCCGGTTGGTGCCGTCTGCTGGGTTCGTGAAGGAACATCCAGAAGAAGGGAGGCCGCCAGCAGGAGGGCTCCCGGTACGATCCCGAGCCACATGAAAAACCGTAGAACATCCATGCCGGCATCCAGATAATAGGCCGCGACCGAAGACAGTACAATCGCGCCACCGCCAAAACCGGCCACGGTAACCCCGGCGATAAGCCCTTTGCTTTTCGGGAACCACTTCATCCCCACGGTTAAGGGACACACATAGCCAAACCCGATACCGGCACCGCTGAAGAGGCTGATGCCGAGAAGAAGGAGCGGATAAGATCCGCCGGACATCGCCGCCAGCAGGTAGCCGACGATGAACAGCACCGCTCCAATGACGCTCGTCACTCGAGGTCCTTTGCTGACCAATACACGGCCGCCGCCAATCATTGCAAGCGTGAACACTGCAATACACAGACCGAAAATGGTACCGCACTGCCCTTTGCTCAGACCATGGTTCTCGATCAGCGTCGGCACAAAAATGCTCCATGCGTATATGCCGCCGAGAATGGTTTGTATCACGATCCCCGCGAGGAGAATGAGCCAGCGGTTCTTCACATCGCACTCCTTCTGTCAGGCCGTCGTCAAAGCTGACAGCGCGCGTTTATGGATTGACGCCTGTTCACATGGCGGGATAGCGGCATCCGGGTCGTCCGCCCCGTTCACCAAAAGACTTTGTCGGGCACTTCATCTTCAAAAATGAGTTTGATCAGGTCTGCAATGCGTCGGTGTTCTTCGATAGGGTGTTTAAGATGTTTTTCGGTATTGATTTCGTACGTGTTTCGCCGGCCCTCCCGGTGCGGGGTCACGTACTTTTCCTGGCGCAGGTCGGCAACGATTCGCTGCACTGCGCGCTCGGTGATCCCGACCTCTTGGGCGATATCCCGCATGACCATGGCGGGGTTATTCACGAGGCAAAGGAGGACATGGGCATGGTTGGTCAGGAATGTCCATGTAGATGTGTGGTGTTTATAATCGGCCGTCATGCTCACTACAATAGTCCATCGTTTCAGGGGGGCCTGCAGTGTATTCACTCGCCTGTATTATAGCACCCCCACCGTCATATGCAACTCATATCGCGATATATAACTCGCGACATGCTTAGCGTATATTGGTTTCTTTTGCGGGCGTCTGGCGGGTTGGCTGGCGGGATGCTGTAACGCGGCGCTTCACGGTGCGGCGGTCAAGCCGGAGGCGGCGGCCGGCCTCTTCGTAACTGCCGCATTGTTCATAGACGTGAGCACAATACTGGTTAAGCAGCTCGTCCGCGGTAAAGCGTCCTTCGTGAAGTCCGGCGAAGCGGCCCCTGCTCGGGACGCCTTGTCGTACGGGCGGCTTGTAGCTCCTACGGATGAGGATATTTCGCACGCATTGTTCAAGTTCGCGCACATTGCCCGGCCAGGAGTAATTCCGGCCCATGTTTTTTTCTATCCAATCAGTGACTTCTTTCTGGAGCGATTCAGCGTGTTCTCCGCCGGCGATGCGTTCACACAGATGGCGCACCAGGTTTTCGAGCTCCCGAGGACTGTCCGCGAGCTGCTCGTGCAACGGGGGAGTGTGAATAGTGTCGGCGCAGAGCCGGTAATACAAGTCTTGCCGGAAGGCACCCTCCTCCATGGCGGCACCCAAGTCCCGGTTGGTTGCCGCAATAACTTTACCGTTGAACGTCCGCGGCTCCGTTTCACCCAATCGGGAAAACGTGCGACTTTCCAGCAGACGCAGGAGCTTGATCTGCACGTGTTGATTGGCGTCTCCGATTTCATCGAGAAACACGGTTCCGTGAGGGCCGCATGCTTCGAACCAGCCTGCGTGGGCCTCTTCCGCTCCGGTGAATGCACCCCGCCGATGGCCAAACAATTCGGCTTCGATGAGCGTTGCCGACAATGCCGACAGGTTGAGGGCGTGAAAGGATGTCTGCCAGTCAGCGGCGAAGGCCTCGGCATCCGGATCAAAGGGTATATAGCGCGACAGGCCGATGGCGCGCGCCACCAGTTCTTTACCTGTTCCTGAAGCGCCGGTAATCAGCACTGACATGTCGCCAAGGCGATCGTACAAGTACTGTCGATACCGTCGCATGTTATGAGTAAAAATGCTCTGCCAGACTGCTGCACGGAGGCGTGCTGCAGTCATTGACCCGCCGAAAATACAACGGAAGATGTGGTGAAAGGCGCGGCGAACCTGAAAAAAGCAGGCGAACAGGTGGGCGACATCCTGCCTGGACAGTGATTCTCTGCCGGGGAACCGATTCAGCAGGCGGTTCGCGTCTGCATGGAAGGCATCGAAGAATGTCACGCGGCGATATTTCACGGTGAATGCTGCATCCGGTGTTTGTTCGATGAGGTCAAGGAATCGGTTTTGAAAACGGTAATAGAGGACATAGGCGGCCACGTCTTCGTAGAGTTGCTGTTCCCTTGGTGTAACGCCCTCCTTACGGTTGGCTTCGGCGCGCATTGTTTGCACCAGTGCTTCGGCCTTATCCTGGAGCATGCTCAGTGTTTTGTTGGCGCCGGTGTCGTCCACCCGTGCGCTCCATACTCTCTGCTCGTCGCGCGTTGCTCTGCCGAGGATCCGTTTTTCGCAGTCCACCCGTTCCGGAAGGAAGGGGTTGCAGAACGCCAGTGTTGAGAAGGCTTCAGCGGTCTGACAATCGTTTTTAGTAAGCAATGGCATGGCTTCCTGTATCCTGCATTTACTGTACACCATTGTTCACTTTTTGTATATCTAGCCTTTGACTTTGTTTCCAGATGTTTTTCAGATACCTTCGTAAGTCTTTCTTTTGGAGAAGGTTCAGCCTTCCCCAAATGGATTGGCAGAAGGCGTGCTAATGAGGATACCGGAGAGCGTTCACGGAACAACGCTTTGCCGTGAAGGAAGATTTTGAACCGATTGAAGCGACCAATCAGAACGGAGGATCGACTAATGAAGATTATGATTCATGTGTGTCTTGGCGTTGCGGCGGCGGTTATGAGCTTATCGGCGTTTGGTGCGGGGACGCTAGTTCCGGCGCAATCCGGTTTACAGCCGATGCAGATTACGGACCATGCCGTAGAAGTGGTAATCAATAATGGGTTTGCCAAAACCACGGTGACGCAGACTTTTCACAACCCTAATGGGCAAGACTTGGAAGCGTTGTATGCATTTCCGCTTCCGAAGAGTGGAAGTCTTTCGGAAGTGACGGCAACCTTGGGAGAAAAAGTTATCAACGGCGAGGTTTTGCCGAAAGACAAAGCGAAGGCCGTGTACGAAGAAGAGCGCGACAGCGGCAACGAAGCGGGTTTAGCCTCCCAGGATAGCTACAAGCGTTTTGAGTTTGCCCTGTCACCAGTGAGAGCGCATGGGACGGCCCTGATCACGTTTGTTTACTATCAACCATTGGCCATTGATACCGGGGTGGGCCGCTACGTTTACCCGCTTGAGGAAGGCGGCACGGACGACCCGGCTGCCATGAGTTTCTGGACGCGCAATGAGACTGTCGCCGGCAGGATAACTGTTGACGTGGAATTGAAGTCCGCGTGGCCGGTGACGGATGTGCGGACGCCCGGATTCGAAGGTCTTTCTACGATCAAACAGTTGGAGCACGATGGTCACTACCAAATTCATATGGAGCGGGACGGCGGTGTTTTGAACAAGGATTTTGTTTTCTATTATCGGCTGGCGGACAATCTTCCGGGTCGTGTGGAAGTCATTCCATACAAACCGGCGTCGGACAAGCCCGGGACCTTCATGCTGGTCGTCACTCCGGGACTCGATCTCAAGCCTCTCGACAACGGAGCGGATTATGTGTTTGTTCTGGATACATCCGGCAGTATGGCCGGCAAGCTTCACGCGTTGACTGAGGGAGTAACCAAGGTTCTGGGGAAGATGCGGCCGCAGGATCGGTTTCGTATCGTCACCTTCGAGAGTCGGGCACATTTGCTGGTTGGCTCCTGGCAAGCGGCGACAGCCGAAAACGTACAGCGTGCGATCGGCAAGGTCCAGGTGTTGCAGGCGTCAGGCAGCACAAATCTTCATGACGGACTGCGGGGTGCGCTGAGCAATCTTGACGGTGACCGCGCCACCAGCATTATTCTGGTAACGGATGGTGTCACCAATACTGGTGTTATAGCGCCACGGGCATTCCACAAACTCATGAAGGAGCACGACGTCCGTGTTTTTGGTTTTCTCATGGGCAACAGTTCAAACTGGCCGCTCATGCGGGTGATTTGCGATGCCAGCGGCGGATTTTATGCATCTGTATCCAACAATGACGACATTCTCGGTCGTATTCTTCAGGCAAAAGGCAAAGTTCTGCACGAGTGTCTGCACGATGCGAGCTTGCGTATCAGGGGTGTCAAGGCATACGGCACGACTGACGGCTATATCGGCAAAGTGTACCGTGGTCAACAGCTTGTTTTCTTCGGACGCTACGACAAGGGTGGAGATGCGACTGTCGAACTGAAAGCACGGCTGACGGGAGACGACAAGGTTTACTCAACCACATTCACGTTCCCCACTGTTGACACCGACAATCCGGAGCTTGAACGTCTCTGGGCGTTGCACAGGGTGGAGGCCTTGGAGCTGCGACGCGACGCCGGTCTGGAGGATGCCTCCGAAGTGGAGGCAGCGGTGCGCGACCTGGGCGTTAATTATCAGATTGTGACGAACGAAACGTCCATGGTTATGTTGACGGGCGACGCGTTTGCGCGGCGCGGCATTCAGCGTCGCAATCAGGAACGTATTGCACGCGAGCATAAGGCCCAGGCGGTTCGGAGCAGTCAGCCGGTCAAAAATTACCGGGTTGACAAAACGAAGTCTGCATTCCGCCACTCAGCGCCAAGTATCGGCAACGGCGGGGGCGCCTTCGGCCCGGTAAGCGGTCTGATTTCCGTGTGCCTCGGGCTGGCGGGTATCATGGGGGGGCACCGTGCCGGGCGGCGGTCCCAACACGGGCGTGCTGCCTTTTCTCGGAGAAGCTAGCTTGCCTCAATACTGTTGCGTTTGGTGTCAGGTTTCGGGTGTCAGGGTACGCTCTTTCCGGCCTGAAACCTGAAACCCGAACACTGAAACCTATGCTTAAGTGGACGGTATTGTGAAAATTACACGCAAAAGCAGTGATCAGGTGAAGCGCTCACTCCCCCGTCTGAATAAGCGTCACGCGCCGGGTCATCATCGTGAAGAAGCGAGGCGCTTTCCCGTCGTCTCGCTCGTTCTGGGACTGGCTGTGCTTGCGATATGGTTGTTCCCGGCGGCGTCAGCCGTGCTGGAACTGGACCGTCAAGCGTTGACTGGGGGTCAGTTGTGGCGGGTCATGACCTGTCATTTTACCCATTGGTCGGCCGATCACCTCGCCTGGGACCTGACAGCATTTGTCATCCTTGGGGCGCTGTGCGAAGTGCGGGACCGACGCGGCATGCTTGGTGTTCTGCTTGTGTCAGCGGTGATGATTTCACTGGGCACGTGGGTCTTTCTTCCCCACCTGAATGCATACCGTGGTCTTTCGGGGCTGGACTCGGCGTTATTCGGCCTGGCGGCGGTTTTTTTAGTGCACGAGCGGTTGCATGTGAGGGATTTTCGCGGGCTGGTCCTGCTGGCTCTGGTGCTGGGCGCGTTTGCCGCGAAGGTGGCCTATGAAATCGGATATGGCGGCACCGTTTTCGTTGACAGCACTGAAGCAACCATGGTACCTGTACCGCTTGCGCATGTCGTGGGGTGTGCCGTTGGCTGCATGGCGGCGCTTTGGCGAATACACTGGCGGTCACGGAGAGTATCATTCATGAGGGAAAGGAAGAATAACTGAGAGCAGGGCCTCGGTTCAGCGCTCGGCGTAAAGATTGTGCATACATCGAATGAGTTCGCCGATATTCCACGCCTGGTAAATGGACCCCTGCGGCGCATGGGGCGGGTCACCGTCGAATATTTCTGAAACCCCACCGATGCCCGCGTCATGGAGATGATCGACAAAGGCTGAAACCATTGGCTCGAACTCTTCCACGACATCGGCGGAGCGACCCTCGACGCGCAGTACCGCATCGGCGTAATGCGCAAGCAGCCAAGGCCGAATACTTCCCTGGTGGTATGCCATTTCCCGTATCCACTGTGGGCCGCGGCAGGTCGGTTGGTACCGCAAATCGAGGGGGGTGAGCGTCCGCAGGCCGTAGTTTGTTAGGAGCTGGCGGCCCCGCACGGCGTGGATCACTTCCTGCTGTAGATTTTCGGGCAAGGGCGAAAAAGGGAGAGACACTGCAAGTAACTGATTGGGCCGTGGTGTTATATCCTGATAGAAACCGCGCACCACATCGGCCAATGCGCGACTGTTGGGATTCCAAAACTTACGTTCGAACGCTTCCGCAACGCCGTCGCAATAGGCGGTATCCAGTCCTTTCACGGGGTCCTCGAAGCGTTTGCTCAATTCCAGAGCAAATCGCAGAGCATTATACCATAGAGCGTTTATTTCCACCATATAGCCCCACCGCCGTATCACGGGATTTTGACCGATCCGCACGTCCATCCACGTTACCAGAAGCTCTGGGGCACCGGCGGTAAGCAAACCATCTTCATCGGCACGGATATTCAGTTGTGTTCCGTTTTTGTAGGCACGTACAATGCGTTTCATTGTTGGCCACAGGCTTTCTTTCACGGCCTGTGGGTCACCATTATATTTGAGGTATTGCTGGACTGTCCAAAAGAACCACAGGGCTGGGTCGGCGGCGGTATAGACACCGGATCCGTCGGAGTTTATAAAATTGGGCAGCAGTCCTTGTTTTTCGCTTTTGGCCATAGACTGCAGAACCTGCAAACCGTCATCCATATTGCCGGGGATGAACGTAAGCCCCGGCAATGCTACTAGGGCATCGCGTCCCCACGGCCCGAACCAGTGGTATCCGGCGTGAACAGCCCGGCTGCCGTCCGGCAGTATCATTGTCATTTTTTCGGCGGCTTGTATCAGTGTTTCATAAAGGACCCGGCTGGAGGCATCCACCATTGCTTTGCTTGCCTGACGGTGCCGCTCCTGCTGAGCTTTCCTTCGCCGTTCGATCTCTCGGTCCCACATCATGCCGGGATCTTCCTTCCGTTTCTCGTCCACGACGGCGGCCATTGTAACGGGCTGTTCCGGTGTCAGTTTAAAAAGAAGTTCACCTGGCGAAAGGAGGTCGTCCACGTGGGGGTATTCGCGTTCTCGATCCCGGCGATACTGGCACTTTCGATACCATATTTTGTCGAGCACAAAACGAGGTGCGGATGTTGCCCGTAATGTGGTAATGGGCATGCCCTTATAGGGATGGATGCGCATACCGTTTTTCAGTGCGATAACCGAGCGATCGGCCAGTGGGTTTTCCTGAGTGGTTTCATGAATATTCCGATACGCAAAAAGCGGTCGCAGGCGTAGTTCAGCCACTGTGCCGGGGGGTGCCTGCATGTCGTAGCGAATCAGGATGGCCTGTTTATGGAGGGGCATAAGGTAGTGACGCCGGACCACAACATCCCCGCACGCATACGTCATGATCGGATAAAGATCTTGTTCGAAGCGCACAAGATACCGGTAGCTCTCGGGGAAAAGAACACCGGGGTACTCGTGGGTGACGAGCGGGTAGGTGTTGCCGTTTACGATGAGACTGTCTTCAAGTTGTGACAACAGCAGCGCCGTACCATGAGACCTATGGGTTTTAACGGCAAGAAGACCGTGGTACTTGCGTGTGTGGCAATTGGCGATAGTGCTCGACGCATACCCCCCCAGGCTGTTTGTTTCCAGCCATTCACGGTCAAGCCAATCGTCGAGTGACCGGTCGTGCTGACGTTGAAAGGAAAAGCGCATGATTTCCCCCTTGTTGAACCCCATGCGAAAAGGTGTCGGCCCCGGCAAAATCGCTGCGGCGCGACGCGTCGGGTTGAGGCGGCGGCAGTCCTCCTCTATCTTTTCAGGCTGCTGTCACGCCGTGACGGGACTCAGTTTTTGGCGCACGATCCAAGCCGCCATCCAAGCCGCGATATTACGGGTACCGGCTTCATTGTGTCGATACCAATCCAGCATCCATTTTTGCGCACTTGTCTTTCCGTTCACCTCGAAACGCGCCCGAAGATCAAGCACCGGTACATTATTAAGCGTACAAACGCGGAGAGCGTGAGCAAGGTTATGGTTTTTTCGGGTCTGCACAGAGTCCGCCCACTTCCGTCGTGCCTCTTCGGGAAGCGGGACATTAGCGTCATGAGGAAACAAAGGATTCGTTGTCCAGTAAAGCACGTTCTCGCTCAGCCCCGTTAATTGCTTACACAACTGCTCCATTGCTTCCGCGGCTTCTTTATTGGTCAATGGTTCTCTCCAGCGGCCGGATCCGTTATGACTGACCTCCAGGAGGGAATCGCCGTAAGCGAACGAAAAAATGATGAGATGTGGAGAAAACGGTTTAACGTCTCTTGTCATTCGGACGAGAGCCTGCCGGCTGTTGGTTGCGGGGATACCGGCGTTCACGACAGCGGCGGTCAAACCATCTTCGGCAAAATATTCGTTCACCTTCTGTTCAAGAAGAAAGGGCCACGCGTCTTCCTCCGCGTCCGCTGAATAGGTAAGATCGTCCCCGAAAGCAACGATACGGATATCGGCTCGTTCTGCTTTATCAATCGTATGATAGTCCATGTGCGGCGGCCATGCCGCGATTCGTTCGTCCGAGCCCCATTTTCCGCCCGGCGGAATGCGGACCACCTGGTGATGCTCTGAGGGGGCCGGGGGAGGAGCCTGGCGTCGTTCACATTCTTTCTTCAGGCATGCGGAACATGTGGTGGGTTTTACGAACGTGCCCAGCTTGCACAACAGCTGTTCGTACGGGGTCCAGCGAATCGTCTCTCCGCACGTATCACAAGCGATTTCCTGTGTCTCGTGCTCCGCCAGGAACGCATCGCAGTGTTCGCAGCGACGACTGCGCGGGTGATGCCGCCGAGCTACTTGATCTTTGAGCTGTTCATCGGCTGTATACGTCCACGTACCGTCACAACCTCGCACGCCGCACGGTTCCTGACAATCACGGAATGATCTACGTTTTTCATTACATTCCGCGCACATAAGACGGGGAGCGTGCGTCCGTCCCTGCAACCAATCCCGCAATTGCCATCCGCGTGAATATGTCCACGTATTCTTGCATCCTCGGTTACGACAGGGCCGTTCGATGTCCGCAAGTGTATTGTAATACTGGAAGCACTCGCGACACATTCTCGCCGGGGGCTCGGCATTTTCTCCGTGTTTCAGGTGATTTTCCAGCTGAGCATAAGCCGTATACCGCCACGTGCGAGAACATTCACTTGCTTTGCAGGGGATCTCGCAATCCTCCAGCTGTTTGAGTTTTTGGAAGCAGGTTTCGCACATCCGCTTGGGTGGTGTATCCGGGTCTTTGCCCGCCTTTTCGTGTTCCAGCTGGTGAAACCGATCCCACGTCCAGGTTCCCGTGCATGAATGCATTCGGCATGGAACGTCTTTATCCTGCAATTCCTTCAGTCGCCGGTAGCATTCCTCGCATAAGCGCGAGGGGGGGCTTGTGCCTCGCCAAGTCATCTGCCTCTGGCGGGTCCATATCCATGTGTTCGTGCATCCCCGCATACGGCATGGGATGGATTTGTCCTCCAATGTTTCAGCTTTCCCCTGACATTTTTCGCAGAGCCGCGGCGGCGCTGTGTCATACCCTTTGTGGTTGGCCACCAGCTGTTGGAAGCGCGACCAGGTCCATGTCTCGGTACACTCGCAAGCTGCACACTCAATCTGTTTGTCGTGGAGCTCGCGATACAAAGACATGCACGATTCGCACATCCGCTTGGGCACTTCCGGATCCTTGGCTGCGAGACGGTCGAGCGCTTCATCTCCGTCCAAAGTCCACACATTGTCGCAACCGGGCACCCGGCAACGAATATTTTTGTCGGGAAGGAAGTCAGCCAAATTGCCGAGATCTCTAGCCAAGGTCGTAATCTCCACGTATTGTCATGACGAGCGCAAACCACACCTCACCCTTCAATTTAGCACAGCGCACCCCACGGGACAAGGTTCGCCGCGTAAACATTCGGGTGGGGTTAAAAAAGGTTTTTCAGGACGTGTCGCGGAAGTGCTGGTTCGTGCGAATAATCGATCCGCAACAATCAATGCTCGGTGCATTGGTTACACACAGCAAAACCGCGAGAGTCAAAAAGAGTGAGCTTCACAAAAAAACTCCGCCGGGTGAACCCGGCGGAGTTTAGCTGAGTTGAATTCAGTATGGACCGTCAGGCCTGATATGTGCCCGGTTTAATGGCCGCACCATACTTTGCTTTGGCAGCGTTAATGGTCTCCATCAATGTATCCCAGCGATCATAAACCACCGCCGGACAATCGGGAATACTCTTTTTAAAGAACTCTTTCGAGCGTTCCAGCTTGGCAAGCCATTTATCACAGCGGAATGTGAACTGATACTCATAGTCCGCCTCCTGGTAGTCTTCGTCCAGAAGTTTCTTAAAGAGCGGTTTCAGGTCTTCGTACTTGGGGATCAGCCCTGTGGGTGTTTCATACACATCGACCTCTCCATGAATCCGTTTTTCCGCCCAATGGAGCCATACCTTCTTCGCCAGTTTGCTGGTGCAGAAGTCGCCATTCTCGTCCAGGAGAAAATAGTTTGTGGCATAAATGGGCGTATCGTTCTGGAACTGTGTTCCGAACTCGATATTGTTCTTGATATAGTCACCAATGGGATAACTGATGAAGTCGAGATTGGCCATGGGCTGAGGTTTGCGAACGCCTTCCTGTCCCAAGGTTGCGGAGGTTGTTTCCGATTCCAGCGTACAGGCTTTCACAATGATACCGTCTTGCCAGCTCCTTGACTCTTCCACGGGCACGCACGTATCCGAATCGCGCCCGCCGTAAATGACGCCACCGACCGGCACGCCGTTGGTGTCGTTCCAGGCCGGATCCAGATTCTTCAGGTATTCCATCCGAATCGTGTACCGTGCATTGCCGTGAGACAAGGGTATTTCATTGCCTTCCTCATCTTTCTTTCCTTCATACCACTCGCCCGAATGATTCCGGCCTTTATCGGGGGTTTCGAGTTCCATCCCCTGCCAATATGGATTGTTATCCGGTCCGGTGAGTACGTTGGAAAAGATGATCTCCTGCGGCTCCACGAGAGTTTCGAATATTACTGGATCGTCTTTGGGATTGACATCCCGAATAATCCCGAAAATACCCCGCTCAACGTTGGCCGCCCGAAATTCGCCGTCGATGTTTCTGAAATAAGCGATATCGTCACCAACGATTGTTTCGCCGGGAATCATCGCTGTCGCCGTTTTTCCGCAGGCTGAGGGATACGCGCCGACGAAATAGGTTGCCCGGTTCTTTTCGCTGTTTTGGCAACTCATGATAAACATGTGTTCGCACAGCCATCCTTCCTGTCCTGCCTTGTTAATGGCCAGGCGCATAGAATGCTTTTTCAGGCCGAGTGAGTTTCCGGCGTATTGATCATTCATCGAATAAACGATATTGTTCTCAACGTCTTGGTAGATGCGGCGTTTATCCAAATGAATGCTGTTACCGTTGTCATCGAGTTCGCCCGCGCTGTGAATGAAGCGGAAGAAATCGTCCTTATCTCGCATCTGCATGAAATGCTCGTACCCTCTCCGATACAGCATATCTTCTGAATGTGACACGTAAAACGAATCTGTAATCTGAGCACAGCCGATGGTAAATGCACTCATAGGGGGGGCTTCACAGAAAAGCTTCACGATAGCCGTTTTGCCTTTCATAATACCTTTCATGAACGACTGAATTTCGGCCATTCCCTCGTCGTATTCCGTACAATTCAGGTTGCCCATGGCTGGAAGTCGTTCTTTCTTCACCAGGAAGCATGTGTTCTTTTTGTCCCGCGCCTGGTCGCCATAGCCGTCGTAGTGCACCGTTTGCCCCGGCTTGGCGAGTTTGGATTCTTCGCCGCGTTCGACAGCCTGTTGCCGAATCCATTCGGCATCCTCATCGCTATCGTCGGCCATAACCACCTCATCTGGTTCGCAGAGCTCAACGAAGGAGCCCACAAAATCGTAGAGCTTTTGATTTTCTAAAGCCGCCAGTTTCCGGTAACTTTCTTGTGACATTTTCGCTTGCAGCAATTGATCGTAGCGTGTATTCATTGCGTGGACCTTTCTTTTTTCTTGTGTTTTCGAACCAACGGTCGGTGCGGACATGATGGTGTCAAACGTATTCTTAACGTTGGCGATGCATGTTAGAAAAAACCCCAGCACGGCACGGCTGAACGGGCCGGTTGGGGTCAGTTATCTGCTGAAAACGGAACAAGGACTGTGCTTAGTCCAACCCCTTTCCTGTTAGTGTTTCCAAGGCAGAAATATATTTCTGCCGAGTCTTCTCAACGACGTCATCGGGCAGTGTCGGCGCAGGTGGTGTTTTATTGAATCCAACGCTTTCCAGATAGTCCCGCACGAACTGCTTGTCCAAGCTTGGCGGATTAATTCCCGTAGCGTATTCCGGAGCTGGCCAGAAACGGCTTGAATCCGGCGTGAGTACTTCATCTATAAGGATGACGCGATTGTCTTCGAGCCCGAACTCAAACTTGGTATCCGCGATAATGATGCCGCGACCGGCTGCGTAGTCGGCTGCTGTGCTGTAGATTTTCAGCGTCAGTTCGCGTAATTCGGCGGCCCGTTCAGCGCTGGTGAGTTCTACAGCACGAGCAAAAGGGATATTCTCGTCGTGTTCCCCGTATTCTGCCTTGCACGCCGGGGTGAATATGGGTTTTTCAAGTTTATCGGCTTGGACGTATCCAGGCTTGAGGTGAACCCCACAGACGGATCCGGATTTCTGATATTCCTTCCAACCCGAGCCAACCAGATAGCCGCGTGCAACGCATTCGATCGGTATTGTTTCCACTTTTTTCACTAGCATGGAGCGTCCTTCGAGGTCTGCGGCAACGGCCCGGGCCTGCTCCGGATATTCATTCGTATCCGTAGATATGACATGATTTGGCATCCACTTCAGGAGGTCAAACCAGAACAGGCTCATTTGCGTAAGGACCCGTCCCTTGTCGGGAATGCCGTTGGGCATAACACAGTCGAAAGCGCTGATGCGATCGGATGCCACCATGAGCAGGGCATCCTCCACGTCATAGATATCGCGCACTTTGCCTCGCCGTGGGGGCGGCAGGCCGGGGATACTGCTTTCGATAAGTGCATTGTTGCGATCGTACTTCATGTTGCTGCAACTCCTGGCCTGAATACATGAAACGCACCTCACTGCACAGGTGCGTACTTTCGAACATTTGTACCAGCCGCATTTGCTTCTGGGGAAGTGATAACATAACCTCCCTTTTCGGCTGAGTCAATTATTTTTTGTACAAAACTTTTATGTCATGGCACATATCGTCGTTCCCCCGCATAAGGTCCGTATAGTCAATTTACAGGTTTGCGCGCTCACCAATGAAGACGAACGGACTCTTGGCGGTTTCTTCAGTAAAGGCATTTCGCCAGTAGCGTATATCGCGGATATTCAGTCCGTCCAGGACGGCTTCCACGATATCATACCGATGCGCCACATTGGGATGTCCAAGTTCCTTAAGGTACTGCTTTGCGGCCCTGATAATGTGTCGTTGTTTAGATCTGCCAACAGCGTCCGCGGGTCGGGAGTGAACGATACGCCGTCGTGTTTTTACCTCTACAAAGCATAGAGTATCGTAATCTCTGGCGACGATGTCGATTTCGCCCCGCATGGCGCGGTAATTTCTGCACAGGACATTCAGTCCGAGTTCTCGAAGCAGGCATACAGCCAGCCGCTCGCCCCGCCGGCCGAGCCGCAGGTGTTTCGCCCGTCGTTTGCTAAAGGGTATTGGTATCACAAATTGGCATGCCTTGGTCTTTGCTTTAGAACCCGCACAGGAACGTAAGGTCCTCTTGAGGGGACACGTTTCAATGTATCGCACGGTAGCGGTGCCGTATAAAAAAAGCCGACAGTCCTATATGCTGTCGGCTTTCGTTTTTTCGTTTTGGCTGGATTCGGTTTAACGGATCTCCAAGTCTAAGTCCTGCTCATCGACAGTCCCGAACACGTCGTCCTCCCTTTGCGCCATTTTATCCGGCTGCCTGTAGGTAGGCAAATACCGGTAGTACACTTGCAGGGTAAGGCAGTTGAGAGCGGTGCTGTAGAACGGGTCTAACTTTCCAATCTTACTGTTATCTCCGGGGCATTCCCAGTGGCCATCCGTGTGTTGGTTGTCCCGCAACACGGGTGCAAACTGTCGGTTCCAGTCTCGCCAATAGCGCTTCCCGCCGTGGAAAACTCCCTGCGTTTGATAATACCAGTCATAACTTGGATGTCGATGTAAATGATACTGCGCCTCGTCGTTCCAGACGACCTTGTAATTGCTGCTGACGTTTTCCACGCCGGCCCGCGCTTCACGTGAGTCGCCTTCTCCAAGCAATTGGAGTGCCAAGGTTCCCGCGCCCTGCATGGCACCGCTGCCGCTGCCCGGGCTGGAGTACCCGAACTTGCCATCTTTGTAACAGACATTCTTGAGGAACTCCACCGATTTTTTCAGGGCTTGATCCAGCCCTTGCACTTCGGCTCCAGCGTAGGACGCCGCTTTCATCGCCTGGATTTGCCAGACACTGACCGAGAGGTCCCAGCGCTTGGTTGCCGGATAGCTGGCGTACCGATAATTGTAACCGCCCGTTTCAGGCTGCTGGCCCTTGACAATTCGCCGTATGGCCTTTTCCATTGCGGGTTTCACGATCGGCAATTGCGTCAATGCATAGCATTCAGACAATGCATAGGCAACGATACCGTGGGTATAGGCTCGTCCTCCCACCATATCTTGTTTCATTGCCTTGTTGATCAAATAGGTCATGGCTTTTTCCACGGTCTCTCCGAACTGTTTTGACTGCGGCGTTTCACCATGCGCCAGGAAGGCAAGCAGGCCAAGGCCCGTCATTGCCTCCGGATGTTGCGGCGACCAATGTCCGTCCGGGCTCTGGTTATTCTTAAGCCACAGCAAGGCCTTCAGAACAGACCGTTCGGTGGCCGTTTCGCCGCCGAATTCGCGACGGGCCTCGTCCCGATTTTCGTCGCTTCTGGACGCCATCAGGCCTGTAAGCTTCAGCGGGCTTGTCGTGCTTGTCTGAAGGGCCGTATCCACGTTAATGTCCAAGTTTGCCGATGCCATTTCCGGCGACAGGTCATCGGTTGTTTCCACTGTGACGTCTTCAACATTCACTTCGGGTCGTTCCACTGGGGGAACGGCTTCGTTGATAATCTCTTCTTCAATATCCTCCAAATCATCGAGTGTTTCAGGGTCCAGCGGCTTCACCTGCATTTCTTTAACGTCGAACTCAACTGCTGACGTTTCTTGTATTTCTCTTCCTGCCAACAGGAGGGCACATGCGATAATGACGACGACGTGCACCGCCAGCGAGATCATTGGCCCGGTCAGATGTTCGACCATCTGTCGTCTTCGGTATTCCTCAAGAATCTCTTCGTACTCAAGCAATTCCTGCTCTGGGTCCAAATGTTCTTGCGGCTGATGTTGCTCTGTATTTTCTTGTTCAACTTTTTCTTCGGGCGCCATTGTGCACCTCCTTGGACATCACATTTTAACAACATTCAGGTTCGTGAGGCCTACTTCCTTACAAACATCCAGCAGTCGAATCAGATTCTTCGTCCGCGCACTTTGACTAACCTGAATGATAACCGTGACATCCGGACTGGATGCAGCGAGGCCTTGGAGTACTCGTTCAATTGTACCAAGCGTCAATGTCTTGTTACGAAGCGTGTACTCTCCCGGCAGGACCTGCAGTTTCAGCAATTCCGGCTCAACGGTTGAGGGTTTGCTTTCCCCGGAAGGCAGATTGACCGCCAAATGGGCTTCCGGGATTTCGTCCTGATAGGTCACGATGAAATAGATCAGCAACAGAAAGACTACGTCAATCATCGCTGACATATTGATATCAACCGCATTGCTCGCTGCTTTTCTTGTTCTGAGTGGCATGGGTCAACTCCCAAATGGGCCGTTCTCTACTCAAATGACACATGATCCATTCCCAAAGTTCCCGGCGGCAACCCTGGAGATCATTGGCGGTTTTATTCGGCCTTAACCACCGCCGCCAGCTTTATTTTATAGAAACCTGCTTCGCCAATCACATCTTGAACACGAGCCACATGATGGTAGCGCGTATCTGCATCGCATCGTATTAAAATGGGTACTTGGCCGCCTACGTCTCTGTACGTTCCAATCAAAATTTGCCGGAGCATACGCAGGTTCATAGGCTGTTTCGCGATGTTGATATTCCCATCTTTATCGATGTTGACAGTCACGGTCAGCGGGTTCTTTGTTTCGGCCGGCTTCGCGTATTTCGCCTGTGCGAGCTTGATGCTCTGATCGATAATGTCTTTCTCCACGGACGCCGTCACCACGAAGAATATGATCAGTAGAAAAACTACGTCTATAAGCGAGGCTACCGGTGTTCCCGCATTGTCCTGGGCACGTCGTTTCATGGCCCGTTCCTTTATTTATTCTTCTTCGACTTCCGCGTTCCGCAGAATCTTGATCAAGTCGACTACGCTTGCTTCCACTTCGAGGACGAGACGTGTGGCATAATTACGAATCAGCGTATAGGACAGCAACGCCGGTACGGCAATGATAAGGCCGACGGCTGTTGTCCACAGGGCCGTTGAAATCGCACTTGCGAGAATGGTGGCTTTCGCTGCCCCGGACGCACCAGCCAACCCCGCAAAGGCGCGAACCATACCGACAACGGTACCAAGCAGACCAAGCATAGGTGAAATCTGGCCGCACAGGTTGAGATAGTTCACCCGCTGCATCAATTTTTCATTTTCAATTTCGGCCGCTGATGCGATGGCTTCCTGAATAACCTCATATCCCTCGGTAATATTCGAAAATCCAACCATTAGAATGGTGGACAGGGGGCAAGGGTTGGCTTCACAGGCTTCCACGGCGGCATCCAGATCGCCCTGATTCAGCGATTCGCGGACGCCTTCAACAAGTTCTTCCGGAATCAGTTTATCGCGTTTGACTGTAATCAGCGCATCAATAATCAGTGCCAGCGTAGCTGCTGAAGTCGCAAAAATCATGAGCCAGATCAGTGTGTTGACCGGCCCGCCGCCAAACACTATTTCGACAAATCCCGCGGTTTCCTGAACTTGCTCCGTTTCCGGACCAGCCGCCCCCTCTTCGCCCTGGGCAAACGTGACATTGCCGGCGAGAAGCAGGCCTGTGAACATGAGGGCGACGAGAATCCAACACCGTTTCTTCATCATTTTCTTTATCCTTTTTTTAGTACGTACTGCGTCCATAATGTCGCTGTTCCTTTCGGTTATTCCATTGTCTGAAATTTCTCGTAGCGTGGGTCTCCCATTTCCTTAAGGAGTTTGACGACTTGTTCCTTGGCCTCTTTGCGTTCCCGAGGAACGGTGTCCGGTTCAAATAACAGGACGGTTTTGAGATATTCCAAAACCGCCTCTTTTTTCTTCCCCTGTTCTGCCAACAAGCGACCGGAAGCATTGAAGGAGAAGGCCGCCAGCTCATCGCTGTCGGCAGTCTTTAAGTTACCGAGAATGTTCAGCGCCTGTTCGGTGCGGTTCAGGTCCAGCAACGCTTCCGCTTTACCTTTGTTCAGATACGCCATTTGTTCGTCAGCATTCACTTGAATCTTTGCATACTCATCGCCTTGGTTGAATAACTGAAGAGCCCTTTCCGGGTTATCATTTTCCAGATAGGCTTGTCCGTGCAGGGTGGCTACATGTCCTCCCCAGCCGAGGTACTTGTAACTGTCAAAAACCTCTGGGGCTTTATCCCGCACAATATCGTACCGTCCTTGCGCAACGGCTTTCTCGAGGAGTTCAACCGGTTTCGGCTTTGGTGTAAACACTTTCCGATAATTTCCGCGCCGCATCGACTGGGTGGCACCACCGATGCGCAATTCCAGGGTTCCCTGATTGTCGGCACGGATACTGTCTGCTTCGATCCTGCGCCCGTCATTCGTAACAACAAAGCTATCCGCGGCCAAGGCTGCCGTCCCGCTGACGCAGAGCACTGCCAAAAGTACCTTAAGTGGACTATTGCTCATGATTCAATCCCTTTTTGTCTGCACTGCCAGGGATCATGCCCTTGTGTCCCCGACATCATTTAGTTTCTGGTACAGCGGAAGGTGCCGCCGCACTTTTAAACTTTGCGTTCGGAAGGTTTTGCATCTCTTCAACATACCTTCCTTTCGGAAACAGCTCCTGATATTTTTTGCGGACCAATGCTTGTTCGTCTTCGTGGCCGAGCAAGGCGTGTCCTTGTGCGCTTAAGTACAGGGCATCCTCAAGATAGGATCTGTCTTCTTCCCTGACTTCGTCGATGAGCACCATTACGTCACCATCGCTGACCAGAACAATTTGTCCAAGCTGTGCCAATCCTCTGGAGATTCCTTTGGCGGTGTCTTCTGCATAGTATGTCCTTGCCAATTCAATGAGCGACTGAGTGACAATATCCTCGTCCTCAGCCAATGTACGAACTTCCGCCAAATCCTCTCGCGCCCCTGCCAGATTCGGGGGTGTTTTTGCGCGCTTGGCGCGTGCCAGCAGAATTTTTGCCCTAAAGAAATGTGCTGTCTTTGGGTTTTCTTCTATAAGCTTCTCCAGGTTGTTTATGGCCTGATCGTACTTTGCCGCCTGAAAGGCAGCCTCACTGGCGCGGTACAATATGTTCTCGCGCGTACCCCCAGCAAGCTGCACATAATCGGGGTGCTCCGGATCTTTACTGCGCTCTAAAAGCTCATTTGCCGCCTTGAGAGCCAGCTCGGGCTGGCCTTTTTCAAGCATATTGAGTACAATATAATTCAGGTTCCCGGTTGGCTGCCCTTCCGCATCCGCAAGTAAGCGATTAAAGGCATCAACCGCTTCTTTGGTCCTGCCAACTTCAAATTGTGCTTTCCCCAAACTGAACATCGCTTGTTTTAGAGCGGAGTGATCGGGATATTCTTTTTCGAGGCGATCGAAATATGTCGACGCTCGTTGATAGTTTTCAAACTCCAGAGCGATTGTTCCGATGCGCGCCAGGTTTTCAGGAACATGCTTCGATTTGGGATATGTTTTCACAAATTGTTCAAACTGTTCACTGGCTTTTGTCTTGAGCTCCTCAAACGTTTTTTGGAGGGGCTCGCGCTCTTCCTGCACTTGTGCAATGACGGTTTTTGTTTCCTTGATAGCTTGTTCTATCTGAGCAATGTCTTCCTGTGCCGTCCTCTGCAGGAAAACGCCTTTTCCCGTTTTGCGTTCCATGACCTGTTTTGCGCCAGCCACCGCTTCTTCTGCCAATTGCGACCAGTCACCCTCTTTCGCTTCTGCTGTTCTCTGATCTTCCGGCAACTGGATGAGCTCGGCAAGCTTTTCGTTGCGTGCGAGTTTTGCGGCAATGGCCTTCAGGCGTGCTTCCTGTATGGTCACCTCGTGTTCAAGCAACGTTTTTTCCTGTTTCTTTTGGGCAATTTTGTCTTCGATTTCAACCAGCGACGCAGCAAGTCCGTCGCGACTGTTTCTAAGTTCTTCGAGGCGCTTCTGGGTATGTGTAGACAACAGATCGTCCAGTTTATCACGGGCATCCCGTAATTGTGGTGTCAGTTCACGTAATTCCTTCTGTGCCAGGCGAGCTGTTTCGCGAGCTGTTTCCTTGGTTTCCGCGTCTCCGGTTCGATACTGTTCACGAGCATCCGACATTTGCTGTGTCAATTTTTTGCTTTCCTGCTCCCATTTTTCAACAGCCGTGCGTGCTTGATCGATTCTGGCTGTGAGCTTGTCTAGATTTTTCTGCGTTAAGTCAAGGTCGTGTGCTGTTTCCTCGCGTTCCTTTATCAGCTCCTCAAGCTCGTCGGTGAGCGTTTCTATATCCTTGGCCAGTTCATTTTTGCGGGCAAAAACTTCGTCTTTCTCAAGGGCCAACTGTTCACGTTCCCCTGCCAGACGCTGCACTGTTTGTTTGACATACTCCCGTGCCAGGCGTTCAGCTTCAGCGCGCTTAT
>JAIPIM010000023.1 GCA_021734725.1 Minisyncoccota bacterium
GCTGCTGGCAAAACGAATAAAAGGAAACGTGGCGGCCGTGACGGCGGCCGCGGCAACAGCCACCACAATACTCATCGTCAGTACGGGGCGACACGGCACCGACGAACTGGCGGTGTCGTGCCTGATCGCGACCGCGTGGTTCGCATGGTTCCTGGTCGGTCGCATGGCGAAACGATGGGCGTTGGCCTGGAGCATCGCGCTCTTGCTGGTTTTGGCGGCAGCCACCGGCGTCGGCATAAGGGCTTTCATCACGTTTTACATTCCCGTGGTGTTTTTTCGGCGTCCGCTACTCGTGTGGCGCCGCATCGCCAGCCCGGCCCACTGGGTAACACTGGCAAGTGTACTCCTGCTGTTTTCTATGTGGGTATTCATAACACCCGGCGGCGGAGTATTCGTAACACTCAGCAGCGCCGGTGAAGTCATGCTGCCCCGCGAGCCGACTGCATACGGCTCTCGTCTGCTTTATTTCCCCGTGGCCTGTATCCTGCTCGGCCTCCCCTGGGCATGCTTGGCATGGCCGGGGTTCTGCGCCGCCTTCCGTCCGCTTGAAGAACGGCCGGACGTCGGCAGTTTCCTACGTACTCTTGTCCTTTCTCTACTGATTGCAGCCTGGCTGTGGCCCGCCGTGAATTACTTTCAGTTGACCGTTGTTGCGGCACCGCTCGCTGTCCTTGTTGCGCTGCATTACCAGCTTCTTGTACGACGCCATTACCAGGGAATCACGCACGTTGTCAATGCATTCACCTATTTGATGTATGGCGCTGGAATTCTGATCATCCTGTCTGGTATCGTCTTTACGCTTCGACTGATCGTTTTCCACGGCGTCCCGGCGTTCGAATGGGGGCTTCGTACCGTTAGCGTCGCCGTCGCGCTCGTCGCTTTCTGGGCGTTAAACCGCCAGCAGTGGTGCCGGCAGGTATGGTTCCGCCTCACGCTCAACATGACAGTCTTGGTGTTTGTGGCCTCCAACGTGTACCTGCCCATTCAGTCGGCGCGGCGAAACCATGAACTCAATGCTGCCAGGTTCCTGGCGCAGAACATTCCGGTGCAAGCACCCGTATACAAACTCACAAGGGCGCCCATGCTCGTTGAACGGTGGTACATGCAACGCCGAGTGGTTGACGTGCTTGCCACGGAAGAACTTCCCGCGGAGGAAGAAGTGCTGTACGTCCTTGGCGGGCCGCGCCCCCCCATCCTCGTAACACGCACCTGGGAGCCCTGCAGCCCTCCGGTCCAACTGGACTGCAGTCATCGGCTCAAACTCCATTGGTTCCCGGACACCGCACCGTTGGCGGCCATTCGAACCGAGTGCCAGGAAACGCAGACCGTGGGTACTGCGGTTGCACGTGTTTACCGAGGCGTATTGCGACGTCAAGACGACGTCCTCCCATGATGTAACGGAACTCGGAACGGTCCGCCCGGTAAACCGCGATGCCGTGCCCCCAACGTGAAACTGCATGCATAGCGAGGGGGCAAAGGCCCTGGAATCTACGGCGCTGTACGGTTCCATATCGTCCCGAGATGAGGACGCGCTTGCATTATCGTACTTTGTGCCTGTCCCCCCCGCAGGGCATTTTAATATTCGGATTTCATACTTTATCGTTCACCATCCAGGAGGCTTACAGAAAACCGTGAAGATCCGCAACATCAAATCATTGAGCAAAGACGAACTCGCGGCATGGCTGATCGGCCACGGCCAACCCGCCTTTCGCCGCGCCCAGATTTACGATTGGTTGTACCGGAAGTGGGTCACGGCGTTCGACGACATGCGTAACATACCCACATCCCTCCACAATGAGTTGGCGACCCGTTTCTCGGCATTCAGCATTATTCCCATCGACCGGCAAACCGCACAGGACGGCGCAACAAAATTTCTTCTTAAGCTGAGCGACGCAAACACCATTGAAACCGTCATTCTACACGCCGCGGACAGATATACAGTCTGCATCAGCACACAAGTGGGATGCCCCGTACAGTGCGCTTTCTGTGCCAGTGGCCGTCACGGCCTGGTGCGGAACCTGGAGCCGGGAGAAATCGTCGATCAAGTCATCTTTGCCTGCCGCCACCTCGGTGTGCGCATATCCAATGTCGTTGTCATGGGCATGGGTGAACCCCTGCTGAACTTGCATAATACCATCGCTGCTCTTGATGCATTGTGCGATCCTGAACGGATGGCTATGAGCGCGCGTCGCATCACAATTTCGACCAGCGGCATTCCCGACGGCATTCGCGCCCTGGCCGACCATGGCGTACCATGGAACCTGGCACTCTCTCTGCATGCGGTCACCGATAAGAAACGCGCCGCAATCATTCCCGCCGTATGGTGTTCCCCACTGAGTACCGTCCTGAAGGCATGCGAATATTACAAACAAACGACCGGACGCGTTGTGACACTGGAATACACCCTCATACCAGGAAAGAATGACTACCCGGAAGATTGCCGCGGACTGGCGAGCATCGCCACGACATTGCATGCCAAAGTCAATGTTATCCCACTCAGTGCCACAGGGGCGCATTTCAGGGTGCCTTCACAGAAGCAGATCAGGGACTTCGTACACGAGCTGCAACGACAGGGAGCCCCCGTTACCATACGCGAAAGCAAGGGCGCATCCATCGAAGCGGCTTGCGGCCAATTGCGCAGTCGGGACAAGCCGGCGGGAGGAGACTCTGAAGCAACCGCAACGTCGGGGACTGAAAGCCTATGAAGGAAACAGGATTTCCACAACTCACTTTCGCCCCTTGCCGATCCAAGGTATAGTAAGACCCCATGCGAAAAGGTATCGCGCCTACGTTGGGCGCGATACCTTTTCGCATGTGGTCCAGTAAAAGCAGGGGTCGTGAAAACTGGCTTTAGCGTTCGTCGTTCGGAAGTGCACCAGTCGCACGAAGGTAAACTACATTGAGGAGTGCAGACAATGACAGCTGATCACACGGATATTCGTATCGGAACCATTGCCCAAGCGACGGAAGGTGTAAACTATCTCCGCCAGATCATACCTCACGGCTTTGAAAGCTTTGAATTGAGCTTCCCCCCGGACCTGGAAGGTATGGACCTGAATGCCTTGGCGTCCGACGTCAAGGCATGCCTGGATGAATTCGGCAACACGGCGGTCATCAGCTCCCTGGGCGTTTACGGCAACCCCTTGCAGGACGAAAAAGCGGTGCATGCCTGGGAGACGCTTATTGACCGCGCGCCGGCGTTCGGCTGCGATTTGGTGTGCGGTTTCACCGGACGCATAGCCGACAAACCCATACCAGAATCGCTACCCGCATTCAAGAGAGTGTTTGGGGAACTCGCGAAACGCGCCGCCGGCAAGGGTATCCGCCTGGCATTCGAAAACTGTGACATGGGCGGCACTTGGGAGTACGGAAATTGGAACATCGCTCATTCCCCGCATGCCTGGGAGATGATGTTTCACGAACTGCCCGACGCCAACCTCGGACTCGAATGGGAACCATGCCACCAAATGAACAGCCTCGTGGACCCACTCCCGCAACTGCGTAAATGGGTTCATAAAATCGTCCATCTCCACGGCAAGGACGCCACCGTTCTGCACGATGTTGTCCGTGAATACGGTATTCGCGGCGGGAAAACCTATGTCTACCACCGTACGCCCGGCTTCGGCGACTCCAACTGGACGGATATAATCTCAATGCTCCGCCTGGGAGGGTTCAAAGGGGCTATCGATATTGAAGGATGGCATGACCCCGTGTACCGCGACGCCCTGGAAATGACGGGCCAGGTCCATGCACTCAACTACCTCAAACAATGCCGCGGCGGCGATTGCGTGCCAAACCCGACCTGAAACGTAAGCCTACTGTGATCCCGCCTGTTTTTTTTGAATTCTGCCTGTCTTACAGTCGTCGAGCGCCGGGTAGTGCGCCAAGCAACGGCTCTTTGAGATTCAAGCGGGAGAGGCGAACTCAGTCGCTGGTCAGCGCGAACATGATGTGCTCCAGCCCACACAGGCGAGACCCCGCTAAAGCGTCACAGCATCGAATCCAGGATGAAGATCAATGCGGATACCCCGCCCGTGACGACCAACATTCCCATATGCGGGCGGCCCCACTGTTCTGGAAATCAGCTGTACAAAGCTTCTCTACGTTTGTCGGCTCGAAGTCAATAAAGTCAAAAAAGAGATAACATGAGTCCGTTCCCCGGGGCTGCTACTTTCAGCGTTTGCATCTGTCAGGCTATGTTCTGTTGAAGCCACTCGCCACAAGTGATATGGTTTATATGGAGTTTAATAAAAAATGACTGACAACGCGAGGTGGCATTGTGGATCGTAACAAGATACGGCTGGGTATCAGCACCTGTTTACTTGGCGAGCGCGTGCGCTACGACGGTAACCACAAGCATGACCGTTTCCTGACGGGTACCCTGGGGACGTATGTGGAGTACGTTCCGGTGTGCCCGGAGCATGAATGCGGCTTTGGTGTCCCACGCGAAGCATTCCGCCTGGAAGGGGACCCTGAACGGCCGCGGTTGATGACCGTCAACACACGTCAGGACTGCACGGACCGCATGGAATCGTGGGCCAAAGCACGCGTCCAGGAACTCGAACGAGAAAACCTCTGCGGTTTCATCTTCAAGAGCAAGTCCCCCAGCAGCGGTATGGAACGCGTCAAGGTGTACAACGACAAAGGAATGCCGGAGAAAACGGGCGTCGGCATTTTTGCCCGTATCTTCATGGAGCATTTTCCACTCCTCCCGGTGGAAGACGAAGGACGTCTGCACGACCCGGTCCTGCGCGAGAACTTTATTGAACGTATTTTCGCACTGAACAGGTGGAACAACATGGTGTCGTCTTCGCCGTCACCTGCGGGAGTGATCGACTTTCACACTCGCCATAAACTGCTGTTGCTCGCCCACAGCCCCGCTCATTATCGTGCCATGGGACGCATGGTCGCCAAGGTCAACGAATGGGATACGGAAGATTTCCTGCAATCGTACCAGGAAGCCCTGCTTAATGCACTGAAGGTGCATGCCACGCGCAAGAAGCACACCAATGTCCTTCAGCATGCAATGGGCTATTTCAAGGATGAACTTTCGGCCGACGAGAAACAGGAAATGCTCGCTGTCATCGACCAATACCACTCCGGCATCACGCCACTCCTGGTCCCGCTTGTCTTGCTTCAGCACTATGTGCGGAAGTACGATCAGGCCTACCTGAAGCAACAGTTCTACCTGAACCCCCATCCCCAGGAACTGCAATTGCGCAATCACGCATGAACAGATCGATCTTCATCCTGGTCGTTCGTTACTGTGTGGGGATGCTTTTTCTTGCCATTGCGGGCTGGCTTTTCTGGGACGTAACCCAGTCAGGCGGCCATTTCGATGTCTACATCACGGTATGCTTTGCCACGGGCTTCCTTATACTGGCCGCCATAGCCATGGCTCCACCCGTCCTTGAGCTCATTGCCAACATGCTTACGCTCAGTCTTTTCCTCCCCGACGAACATGGCAAACCGCGGCCGCGGTACAGCATTCCGGAGTCGCGGGTAAAGCAAGGGAAGTACGAAGAAGCCATTGAACTTTACGAGGAGATTGCCGACCATTTTCCGGATGAGGCAAGACCCTATATAGACATGATTGATATTGCGACAAACAAACTCCACGACAGCGAACGCGCGAAGAGACTTTTTCAGAACGGCCTGGATTCCCTCAATGCTCCCGACCAACAGGAGCAACTCCGCAAGAGCTACCGTATTCTCACTGAAGCCCCCGAGGAATAAACGATTAACGGATAATTAATTGAGAGCGTCTGGGTTGCACAATCCACCCCCGTTAGAGTATAGTGTAAGTGGGATGGTTTCGATCTCTTTATGAAACACAGAACAACAAGTTGAGGAGAATTCGGGAAATGGTCATACAGAAAAAAAAGGACACCAACGAAATCACGTTCGCATGCACGCAACGCCCCGAAGCACGCAAAGTATACTTGGCCGGCGACTTTAATGGATGGGATCCTACGGCACGGCGCATGGTTAAGGTGCGGGACGGTTCGTTCCGCGCGAAAATGAACCTCGCCCCGGGCGAGCACGAATACAAGTTTGTCGTCGACGGCGAATGGATGGTTGACAGCGAAGCCCCGGCCCAGCGGCTCAACCCCTTTGGAACCGCCAACAGCGTTGTGCGTGTGTGAGCAGGCCGCGCTTGGGAGTGGTGTTGACTTTTGTTGAGTTTTCTTTTATAGTGAGTATGGGGAACACTGTAGAAACTCAAACCGAGGAGATCGACATGCCTGTTGAGACACTTAAAAACTTCCTTGACAGCAACAGCATTAAATACGTCCGCATCATTCATTCGCCGGCCTATACGTCTCAGGAGATCGCCGCGTCCGCCCACATCCCCGGCAAGGAATTGGCCAAAACGGTAATAGTCAAACTTGACGGCGATATGGCCATGGCTGTTTTGCCCGCGCCTGCGCAGGTAGACTTGGACGCCTTGGCAAAGGCTGCCGGCGCGAGCAACGCGGACCTGGCCACCGAAGACGAGTTCAGAGATGCCTTCCAGAAGTGTGAAGTCGGTGCCATGCCGCCATTCGGGAATCTCTATGGTCTACCGGTTTACGTTGACGACTCCCTGTTGTCAGATACGGAGATCGCGTTCAACGCCGGTACGCACGCCGAACTCTTGCGCATGCCTTTGGAAGATTACAGACGGCTGGTCAATCCCAAAGTCGCCACGTTCGCGGCACAGTAAACGACATTGTGCGTGGGGGAGGATGCGTCTCGCAACGCGGAGCCGATACCCGCGTTGCGAGATGCGGGGTTCCGTCCCGGCATGCTTCCCGAAAGAAAACCTGTTCATCACACGTCATCGCCCACTCACTCCCGCACTGCGTCGATCTGCACGGCCCAAACAATCTCGATACAGCATAATTCTGCCCATTTTACGCAAGCATTGCACGCAATACCGTCGCCACCAGGCCAGTCAATGCGCCGGTTTGCGGCCCGGAGGACCGCCTTACAGTTCCGCTGCACACAGGCCCCCCTCATCCTTGAGTCCACTCCAAAACGTGCGGTTTTGGCGGATACAACGCATACTATGCCTGCAGACGTCGCAGGTTTCAGTGTTCAGGTGTTAGTCCACTCTACAAAGCCGAAACCCTTTCCCCGACCTTGTCCCAAAGCAAAATCCAACTCTCTTTGAGCACAAACCTAGACGAGGTTCGGGAAAAAGTTCGCGGTTTTCCGCAAATCCACACTTTTTAGAGTAGGCTCATCCTTCTCGCCTAGCCGCCCAAGGCCAGCCGAAGCAGCGTGTAATAAACGAGCACACCGATCAACAACACCGTCGCGGGCCGAATGAGTGCAACAATGCTGTGCACCAAGCGAGTTTTAAAGTGCTCGTTTGTCACGATCAGGCATATATGTACCGGCGACAGAATCATGCCCATGTAACCGAATCCGTATGCCAAAACGGTCGTACTCAACAGTACCGGTACGGATGGAGACTCCCCAAGCAGGCTGAAGACAATGGGAAAACTGGCGCCGACAAAGCCGATGGCAAGCCCTGAGGCGACTCCACTGAAGAATGGTATTAATACAATAATTAACAGTAACGGTACGCCCCATGCCTGCAATTCCATTCGCATCTGGCTTACGAGAAGGGTCCCCTCCGGCAGTCGGGTCTCGATAAATGCGCCGTAGACCCGCACAATGGCGACAAGCGCGGCCAATGTAATGGTTTTTCGTGATACCACAATGGTTTTCCAGTCCCGCGGTTTCAGTGGCCGCTGGAGTTGCAGCAGGAGGGTCCCCGTAACAAGGCCGATCATCATGGGAAGGTACCTGTTAAGCCGGGCCAACTCCGGCACGGCCACTCTAAGAATGCCGTAAACGAGGACGACAACCAGGACTGGCGAGAGCAACTTGAGAAGGCCTTCTCCAATGGGTTCATCTCTATCCGCCGCCTGTGTCTTAGGCACTTTTCGCAGGAGGAACATCATGCCCGCGAACACTGACAGCGCACTGAGAGGTAATTGCACAAGCATGAACTGCCAGATGTCGAGTCCGGTAATTTGTATCGCCAGAAGAACACCTGGATACAACGGCCACCAGTACTCCCAGACATGGCGGAACCAGTAGTTGATCTGCGTTTTCAGCAAGGGGTCGAGGCTGTCATCCCGGTCGCAGTCCGCCAGCAGTGGAGCGGAGAAGATAGCACCTCCCGGCATTGGCAACATGCCGATAATCGCCGGCAGAGCGGCGATTGAAACACGGTGCGGCACTTTCGCGCGGACCGCGCTCACCAAGTCCCGCATTACGCCGGAGGAGGCCATCTGCGTGCTCAGCCATACAACCTGGAACGTAATGGCCAGCAAGCAAAGATTGTCCGCCGAGGAGAAACGCTGCCAGGCGATCAATGCAATCTGCCCGGGGGAATGACCGCTCCACACGGCGAGCAGGAGGGTGCCGGCGGGGATGGACACCACCAGTCTCTTTGCAAAACTGTTGACCAGCAGAATAAAGCCGAGCGATACCAGCACTTTCAGAAGTACAGGCGCGGCAAAAAGATAGTTGATGACAGCCATAGTAACAAATCAGTCTAAGGTATGTAAAAGAAAGGCGTACTATCGAACATCTCCTCTTCTTTGCAACCGTACTCTTACGAAATACCTTTTCCCGCAAAATTCTGTTGGCGACCGGCAGGGGGCACGGAAATCTGGGGCATAAGCCATGAATCAGCATTTGACAATAGAAACTTGGGACTGGCAGGTTAAGTTATTTTTATAAGCATAAGGGTATACTTTCATGAAATTAAACTACGGCAGCAGAGTTTACAGCAGTGATGACCAAGAACTTGGCGTGGTCAAAGAGGTGGTCGTCGATCCACGGTCACGGATGGTAACGCATGTCGTTATTCAGAGCGGCCTGCTTTTCACATCCGACCGTCTCATTTGCACGGATCTTATCGCGACAACGACCGATGACCGGATTATCCTCAAAGAGACAGCCGCGAAGCTCGAACAGGAACTGGCCGATGAGTACAGGGAAGACGAGTATGTGCCCATGGAGGACGAAACGATCCGTGAGCGGCACGGTGTCGGCGGACGTGCGTGGGTCTATCCCCGTGCCGCTCTGCCGGTGGCAGTCTCCACGTACCAATCCGTCATTCCACCGGGCATCGGTCCGCTGCCGCCCGAACCCGATGTGGCTGTTCCGTTTGAAGAGATCACACTCGAACAGGGATGCTTGGTGCGAACATCCGACGGCAAACGTATCGGCTCGGTCGATGAATTGATCACGGATGACAATGACAATATAACCCACATCCTCATCCGCGAGGGAACGTTTTTTACCGTCCCAAAACGCATTCCGGTGGACTGGGTTGCGGGGATGGAAGAGGAAGAGATTGTTCTCGCGGTTGACGCCAGAACCGTCGACCGACTTCCAGAGCCCAACCAGTCATAAGTTGAAGACACACAGGCGCAGCTCTGTGGAGAACTGTAGTCTGCATTATTCACCACAACGACTCGAAGGCTTAAAGCGCATTGTACCCGATACGGTTATGTCGAAGACAAATGTCTCGTTATGTCGCGACAGTCAATCTGGCAACCGACCAGTGGCAATACTGCAACATGCCTAACAGCAATGGTTCTTGTGCGTTCAGTCTTTGAGCATTTGCGCTTGATAAATGGATCGGGTCAGGCATGCATGAGGCGTGCAAAACGCGAGAGTGGCGGAATTGGCAGACGCGCTGGATTTAGGTTCCAGTGGGGTAACCCGTGGGGGTTCGAGTCCCCCCTCTCGCACCATCTTCTGAATGCAACCTCTCGGCACCATCCTCGCCGTGACTGCACGGACCGAGCCGGCATCGTTGCGCACAGCGTTTAAAAGGAGGTCATCCCCATGAAACTGTTCGGCAGAACATTCACCCGGAGAGAACTGGAGCGCTATACCGGACGGCTGGATCAAATCGCGGGTATCCGCCTCGGGCAGCTCATGGACGGGCGTGAACAGGGCGTGCGCACAGCGGATGTTCGCAACGGTGGAGGCCTGACGTTCACTGTGCTCCTCGATCGCGGCATGGACATTGGCGCAGCAGACTACCAAGGGACACCACTGGCATTTCTGACGGCTGGAGCATTCGGCCATCCCGCGTATTTCAGTGAACATGGCACGGAGTGGTTACGCAACTGGGGCGGCGGTCTGGTCACGGGGTGCGGGTTGCGCAACGTAGGGGGACCCTCACACGATAACAATGGGGATCTGCCCATGCACGGACGCCTTTCCAACCTACCGGCCCAAAACATCCGAACGGCACGGGAATGGACGGGTGATGATTGCATCCTGGTGGTTGAAGGGGAGATCCCGCAAACACAGATGTTCGGTGAAAACTTGCATCTCACGCGCCGTGTCACCACAGTTGTCGGCAGCAGTCAACTCACGATCACGGATCACGTTCGCAATGCCGGCTTTCGACCTGAGCCTGTATTCATACTTTACCATACCAACTGGGGGTATCCGCTGATCAGTGAATCCGCGCATCTGGAATGCTCGTCCGAGACAACGGCCCCTCGTGATGACATCGCCGCGGACGGACAAGAAGAATGGATGAACCTGCAACCGCCGACACGTAGTTATGAAGAAAAGGTTTACTACCATGAGGTCTCACCCCAGGCCGACGGACAGGCCATGGCGCGGATTGTTAATCCGGAACTGAATCTCGCGGCAACCATCCGGTGGCGCACTGCCGAACTGCCTTATCTCACGCAGTGGAAAATGATGGGGGAAGGCGAATATGTCCTGGGCATCGAGCCGGCCAACTGCCATGTCGAAGGCCACGCGGAAGAAATGAAGGGAACGCCGCATTGCGTGCTGGCGCCGGGTGAAAGTCGTGAGTTTACCATTTCCATCGGACTGAGTATTGCGACATAACGAGATACTTATACCGGAATCCGTGAGAAAATGGGGAGAACCGCTTTACAGATCCGACAAGTAACGCGGGTCTCTCGGCCCGCCGATGTGTCGGATTGTGACCGGGGCGCAGACACGGAGATCGTATAAGCCGTTCGACTAAGCGTATCCGTGCACGCGTGGGGACGAAGCAGTGTGTTTAAGTGTGTGGCTCCAGGCCGCTCCAACCTGCGGGTTCGCGCCTCTCGCGTAGGGCCTAGTTCGAGCCTGTCCGGACAGGCTCTAGTTCATGATGGCGTACGAGAGGATGTTGACGCCAAGCGCCAGAGCGTCTCTGGATACAATGCCCCGGCAATACGGGCACTCCGCAAGTTCCCACCCACAAGACAGACCGTAGGGCGAATAGATCACGGCCAGATGCCCGTCAACATTGATCCCGTATAGCACCGGCTTGACCTGACCTTCGCTGCCGATAGCTTCGGCCAGTGCGGGACGCGGTTGAACGGCCTTTACATTGTTGGGGTAGACGAAAAGGGGATGACTTTCGGGGAGTCTTTCCAGTTTTGCTCCTCCCAGTATCTTACCTATTTCCCGCCGGAACGCCTGGTCAAACGCCGTTCGCCCACAGCAACTTTCCGCCAGCACGAGACCACCCCGCCGGAGATATTCCCGCAGGTTGGCGCTTTCCTTCTCCGTAAATACAAAATCCTGATGTCCAGTAACATAAAGGAAAGGCGCATCGAACAACCTGGACGAATCCACGGGTATTTCCTGGCGGTTGAAATGCACGGGTGTCTCAGTCTGTTCGTGAAACGCATTCAGGAGCATGTCCAAGCCCGCGGCACGCGTTTTCCAGATGCCGTGGTACTTAGCCTGGGCAATCATGAATTTACCGGTGCGGCGCTTATCTTCGTCGACAAACTGGAGTGCCTTGCTCAACGGCATGGCCGCATTCCGTTCCGCCGTGATATAGGCCATAAGATTGGCCCCCAGGATCTTGGCGCTGTCTATGGTATATCCCAGACAGTGGTGCCGGTCTGAGTCCTCCAAGTTATCCCACCCGCAACTCACGTCCCATCTGAAAAAGAACACTGCGGTACGACACTCGACATCGATCCCGATCAAAGCCGGGGTGCCGTCCTCTGCTCCTGCTTTCTTCGCCCATTCGCGGTACCGCAGATTTTCCGGCTTGATATCGAAGAAAGAATGATACACAGGATGGTCAAGCGTCAATCGGTAAGGGGGGCGTTCCGGTATCAACTGCTGCATCTCTTTCAGCGCGGATGTGACAAAGGCCCGGCGTCCGCAGCATGCATCGAAAATCATCGTACCCCCGTTAAGCAGGTAGGTCCTCAGGCGCTGTCGCACCTCCGGCGAGAATTCGAAAGCCTCATGCCCCGTCCGATACAACACCGGTATTTCCGTCGGATCACTCGGGATCTTGCCTTCCGGGAGATTGATGGAACTGAAGTCCACATTCAGGTTCTTCGCCATCCAGCGCAGCAGATTTTCCGTATCGCCCGGATTGGTTGCCCAGTCCGATTTACGTTCAGTGGCAATCTTTGCGATAAGCACCGGCGGCCGTGGCGGATTTTTCTTTTCCGTACGCCGCAAGGGAACCGCCGGCAAGGGCAGCGGCGGAAGACTTTCCGCTCCCGAGTGCTGGGCTGGTTTTGGAGGGGGCGGCTTCGGCACACACGTGTACTCATCCTCGTGCTGCACAATATCGCTGTCCAAGCCAAACCCATCAAGCAACTGAGCCTGCACGACTGAGACACAGCCGATCAAGAGTCCGCAAAATGTAATCGTCAGCGTACGTAATGCTTTCATGAGTCTATCCCTTGATGCAGATGCTGCATGCGCTGAGAGCCATCTTATACTATGTCACCGTCCCACGGCAATAGCAAGGTATTGTCCAAAAAGGTTTCACACGGCAAGGCCGCGTCCCTGCTATCTTCAGTCAGCTTGCCGTCCCCTGTACACTTTCAATAAATACGTAAGCCATTTTGGAGACCCGGATGTTCCGCTCCGACGAAAGGCGATGCCCAAGCATCATCATTCATGAAGCTGCGATGCGACATCACACTGGGCGAGCATTCCGTGGCACAAGAGCTCGCCGACCACTATGTTAAGTCCAATCCCACATTCCATGCAGGAGCTTTGGGACGGTATTCCATCATTTTAAAAGGACGATAGTGAGATTTTCCCTGAATGAACGACACGGACAGAGCTGACAGACAACATTTAAGGTTAACGTCCCCGCCGACGAACTTAAACCCGCGCCCATGTTCAAGCCTGCTGGAATCACTGTGTCAAGAGCCATATTTAAAACGCACGCAAGGCGTACTGTATGCCGCTTAAACATCTGACACTTACCAGTCTCAAAAACCCCCGAGTCAAACACGTGGTTCGATTACGCAATCGCCGCGCTCGCGATCAACACCAGCAGTTTATCATTGAAGGCTTTCGTCCGCTACAGTTCGCTCTCCAGACCGGCTATCCAATCAACGAACTCTATGTCTGCCAGGCAAACATTCAGGACAATGCGTTCGCACAGTACGTGATTCACCACTGTATCGATAATGACACGCCGGTCGTTTACGTGGTTCCTGAAGTCTTTCGGAAGATGGCATACCGTGAAAATCCCGAAGGTATGCTCGCCCTGGCACCTCAGAACCATCGGCAATTGGCCGACATCGATACTGGAGCGTGTTCACTTGTAATTGTGGCTGAGGCAGTCGAAAAACCGGGGAACCTTGGAACCATCCTGCGCAGCGCGGACGCCACGGGGGTTCACGCTCTCATCCTGTGCGACCAGTGCACAGACTTGTTCAACCCCAACGTAGTGCGTGCCAGTACGGGAACCCTCTTCACGGTACCGGTCCCCGAAGCAACCAGCGGGGAGGCTATGGACTGGCTGGAAAACAACAACTTCCGAGTTCTCGCCGCAACCCCGAACAGCACCACTGCCTATACAGATGCCGATATGAGTATGCCAACGGCCATTGTCATTGGAACGGAACATGCCGGTTTGAGCAACAGATGGCTTGAACGCGCCGATGTGAAGGTCCGGATACCGATGCACGGCCGGGCAGACAGCCTGAATGTGGCAACCGCAACGACGCTCTTGCTTTATGAGGCTCTGAGGCAACGACAGTGCTTACATAGAAACGAGTAAACGTTCACGAGAGACTGTGTTCGAACAGGGAGACACCGATGGCGCAAGACGGCATATTGCCCTTTAGCGACGCCGCAGTCGCTGACACTGACGACGGGGCGCATCAGGCGGTCACCGAAACAACAGTCAGCGGCGAGATAATGCGTATAGTTTTCGAAAGCGATGACGGTCAATACGTAGTTCTCCGGCTGTTGACTTCCAGCAACCGCGAACTGACCCTTGTGGGACCCATGCACGGCATGCTTGAGGGGCAGGATATCGAGGCCAGAGGTCGCTGGGAAACTCATTCGCGCCATGGACGGCAGTTCCGTGTCACCCAGTACCGTGCTCTTCTTCCCTCTTCCGAGAAAGGAATCCGGCGCTATCTCGCCTCAGGGCTCATACCCGGGATTGGCCCGAAGCTCGCCGACCGCATTGTCGAACGCTTCGGTACGGACGCTCTGAACGTGCTTGATCATTACCCAAAACGGCTGACGGACATCCCCGGCCTGGGGAAAAAGCGCGTGGACATGATCAACAAGGCCTGGAAGGAACACAGCCGGCAACGCGATACTTACATTTTCCTGCAAGGACTGGGTCTTGGCCCCTCCTACTGTGCAAAGATATTCAATGCCTACGGCGCCGGCGCGGCGGAAACGGTTCGACGCAATCCGTATCAGCTAGCCACCGATATTCACGGCATTGGCTTTACCATGGCGGACCGTATCGCCCGTGAGCTTGGCATTAACCCTGAGAGTCCGGTACGCCTGGCCGCCGGCATCGTTTATGCACTTCAGAAGCTGGCCGAAGACGGGCATGCCTGTTACCCGCGAACCAAACTTACGGCGTATCCCGCCGAGCTTCTGCAGGTTGACGCCGCCGCCGCAAAGATCGGCCTGCAACAAGCTATCATCGATGGACGCGTCGTTGAGGAGGCTGCCAGCCCCGCATTGCCTGAGCAATTCGTCTACAGCTTTAGGCTGCACGCCGCGGAAGCAAGCCTTGCTCAGTCAATACAACGACTGCTCGCCTGTCCCGTGCGAGCTGATACAGCAGACATCCGTCTGAGCGGACAGGAATACGAACTTCTCAACGCCAAACAGAAACACGCCGTTCGCGGTGCTTTCCAGTCCTGGATCAGCATCATTACTGGTGGTCCCGGCGTAGGTAAAACCACGGTTACCGGCCGTATTGTGAACACGGCACGGCGCCTGGGACGCCGCGTATTCCTTGCGGCACCGACGGGACGCGCGGCGAAGCGCATGACCGAGAGTTGCGGAACAGCCGCTAAAACGATCCACCGTATGCTCAAATGGGATCCTCGTAAACGGTCATTCGTGTACGGTGCCGACCGGCCCGTACCGTGTGACGTCCTGATCCTGGACGAAGTGAGTATGCTCGATATTGAACTGGCCAGTCAACTGTTTGCCGCCATCAAGACCGGTACGCACGTGGTCCTTGTCGGTGACCGCGATCAGCTGCCTTCTGTCGGGCCGGGGGCCGTATTAAACGATCTCATCGCGTGCGGTCGCATTCCCGTAACGCATCTCACGGAAATCTATCGCCAGGCAGAAGGAAGCCGCATTGTGCGGAATGCACATGCCATCAACCGCGGAGACTTTCCCGACCTGCGAACACCGCCGCGTGATATCACGGCGGATTTCTATTGGATCGAACAGGAGGAGGCTGAACAGGTCGAACAGATTATCGCACGATTAGTGACCAAACGCATTCCGCAGCGTTTCCGGTTCAATCCAATGACTGACATACAGGTTTTAGCCCCCATGAATCGCGGCAGCTGCGGAACCCTCGCCCTGAACTCTCTGCTTCAACAACGCTTAAATCCGGGACCGGCACCCGAATTCCGGGTCGGTGAACGCATTCTTCGCATCAACGATCGCATTATGCAGACAGTCAACAACTACGACAAAGGCGTTTTCAATGGAGAACTGGGGCAAATTATTCACGTTGATGCCAAGCGGAAAACCTTCAAAGTGATGTTTGATGAAGGCACCGTGGATTATGATTGGAACGAGGCGGATCAAGTGCGCCTGGCCTATGCCGTCACGGTGCACAAAGCGCAGGGCAGCGAGTTTCCTGTCGTGATCCTGCCCGTGCTCACCCGCCATTTCGTCATGCTCCAACGCAACCTTATTTATACGGGGATGACACGCGCGCGCCGGCTCCTGATCATGATTGGCACCCGCAAAGCACTCGCCATTGCCGTCCGAAATGACAAACCCGCCTTTCGTTATACCGGCCTGGCCGCAAGGCTGTCGCGAGACAGAGACACCTTATAAACTCCAGATTGCATGAACCATTTGAGACGTGCTATAGTTATAATGACGCGCGCAAAGCTCTTGCGTCCATGTTGGTAAGAAAAAGAATCGATGTCCGGATCGCTATCGCGATCGAAACACTATGGCTTGTACAAACCCAAAATAGGGCGAGCAGAATCCTGCATTGCGCACGATTCCGCCGCAGCAGAAAGGGGCTGGGCATTATGCGACACACCTTGCAGCGCATCCTTTCAATCGGCTTTGCAGCCAGTCTTGTAATCGCTGTTCTTATCACTGCCGGCTGTGCTACACCGGCCAGGCGTATCCGCAAAAATCCAGAAACCTTCGCCTCTCTTTCCCAGGACATACAGAAGAAAGTCCAGAACGGCGAGATTGCTTTGGGATTCCCGAAGAAGGCGGTTTACCTGGCGCTGGGGGCGCCCGACCGGACGTATCGCCGGACAACTGAAACAGGAAGCACGCTGATGTGGTCGTACGTGCGCAGTTATACAGATTACAGTGGCACATGGTGGCCTCCCCGGCACAGGGTGTTGGTTACCGCCGAAGGGGGGACACGCTGGTACCGCACGACACTCACGGACAGCTTTTGGCACAGCCGGGTTCAGCGCGAGTATGAATACCTTAGGGTTGAGTTCGAAAACGACCGCGTGATCACAATCGAACGCCTCGCCGAAGACGACTGACCGTCGTCCCGGATCGCAACATCTTGAACTCTTCGTGCTTCTGCCTTCGTAATTCAGGGCGATTGCTGCCGAAACATTATCGCTTCCAAACCAGATCCTGAAGACCCTGAAAAAAGCCCCCGTCAGCGCGACGGGGGCTGAATAAGGCACCGCGATTAAGCTTAGAGCCCAAGCACCTGCCGCACCTTCGGAAGTTGTCCGGCGCTGCCCAACTTTTCGTTTTTACCGGCGATGAACTTGGCGTATTCATCCATGAACACTATTCCGGGCTTCCGCAAGTCAAAATTGTCTGGATGCTCGAGAAAATGTTCGCGATGGACACGCGTCCAGACCAATCGTCCATCCGTATCGATATTCACCTTGGTCACACCAAGTTCCGCGGCGTGCTTGAACTGATCGGCGTCAACGCCTTTGGCGCCTTCCAGTTTTCCGCCGGCTTTATTAATCCTCTCGACCTCATCTTGCGGCACCGAACTGCTGCCGTGCATAACCAGCGGAAAGCCGGGCAGGCGTTTCTGGATATCTTCCAAGACGTCGAAATGCAGTCCTTGCGTGCCGCTGAACTTGAATGCCCCGTGGCTGGTCCCGATCGCACACGCCAGGCTGTCGCATCCGGACCGCTCGACAAACTCTTTGGCCTGTGCCGGATTCGTCAGTTTCGCTTCTTCCTCGCTGACCACAACATGCTCTTCCACGCCTCCAAGCTGCCCCAGTTCGGCTTCTACGGCAATACCCTTGGCGTGCGCCGCATCAACCACGCGCTTGGTGGCCGCAATATTCCCTTCAAAATCTTCGTGGCTGGCGTCAATCATCACGGAACTGTAGAAACCGCTGTCGATGCAGTCATAACATGTTTCCTCATCTCCATGATCCAGGTGAACCGCAAACACAGCTTGCGGGAACAATTCATCCGCTCCGCGGATCAAAGCTTCCAACATTGCTTTATCGGTATATGAACGAGCGCCCTTGCTTATTTGGATAATAAACGGTGCCTGGCTGTCGACATTTCCTCGAAACAGCCCCATACACTGTTCAAGGTTGTTGATATTATAGGCGCCGATGGCATACTTTCCGTAGGCTGTTTTGAAAAGATCTTTGGTGGTAACAATCATTGGCATCTCCTTTATTTACGTGGCAACGACAGTGAGGGGTTTAACTGGAACCGTCAAATGAAATCAGTTACAGTCAACACCGAAAAACGGTCCATCAATCTCTTGCCCGGGGGGCAAAAGCCAGTTAATATATTACATTTAGTTGTGTTGTCATTAGTTGTAACAGAAGTTTTACACGAAGAGACCCTATGCGTTTTCAATGTCCAAATTGTCTGAGCATTGTCGCCATTGAAGACAGTCAAGCCGGGCAGGCGGTAGCCTGCGGGCACTGCAACAGTATTATTGCGGTACCCGGTTCACGGCTGGCACCGGGTGCGGTAATTGACGATTTCGTCATCGAAAAGGAAATCGGCAAGGGGGGGCTGGCGACTGTTTACCTGGCGCATCAACTCTCACTGGACCGCTCCGTTGCGCTCAAAATCCTTCATGAGGAATACGCGGCGGATGGTGAATTTATCGCCAACTTCATTCGCGAGGCACGCGCGGCAGCCCAGTTGAATCACCCCAACATCGTGCAGGCCTACGCCGTCGGCGAGGAAGAGGGGATTCATTTTTTCGCAATGGAATACGTACAAGGCACCACGCTGAAAAGCATCCTGGCGCACAGTGGACGGCTGGTGGTTGACCGCGCCCTCATGATTGGTCGCGAAATCGCGAAGGCAATTGACTTTGCCTGGAAAGAAAAGCAACTGGTCCATCGCGACATAAAACCGGATAACATTATCCTCATGGAATCCGGCCAAGTGAAACTCGCCGACCTCGGGCTGGCTCGTGCCGGCAGTGACATTCGGCAAGAAGGTGGTTCCGAGATTTTGGGGACACCGCAATACATTGCGCCTGAGCTTCTGCTGGGCAAGCAAGCCGACAACCGAACGGACATTTACAGCCTGGGCGCAACCTTGTACCACGCGCTCACGGGGGAATATCCCTACAGCGGAAACACTGCCACGGAGATTGCGCGCAAACATATTTCTGATCCGCTGCGGTCTCCTCACCAAGTAGTTGCTGACATCCCTGAACCCGTGTCCCGGCTGGTCGAGATCATGCTTGCCAAACGCCCGGGCCATCGCTTCGATTCCGCCGAAGAATTCATTCAGGAACTGGATCGCGTTCAAGGGGGCAAGGTTCCGGAGCACACGCTCACACGGTCGTTTCAAAAGCCGATTGATCTGGGAAACGTGGATTCTGAACTCGAGGTCCGCCCGCCAACCCCTGAAGAGGCGGCAGCCGAAGAGGCGGCCGAAAAACGAGCTGCTTCCGGTGCTAAATCCGTCGGAGGTACAACAGGACGACGCTTGAAAATAAGCAAGAAAAAACGAGCGGGCGGTAAAGCGACCAGATCCACGGCAAAGAAATCGAAGGTGGCGGCTGTCAGTCGTGCTCGCCCGACAGGAACGCAGGCGGAAAAACCTTCTGCCACTGAAGAAGAGGCTTCGCCGCAAGAGACCCCGCAAGCGGAAGAGGCCACGTCCCAGACAAAAGACCAGACACACAAGGAAGCGGATACGGGCGAGAACGCGCACGTCAAGCGCCGAAAGCCATCCGGCCCAAAACTCTCTATTGGGACCATGGCCGGTATCGTCGTGGCGCTGGTCGTTGTGGCTATTATCGGAATCATTATTTTTGCACAATGGCGCAAGGGGCGGGAACGGCTCAACCAATTGGCGGAACAGGGCCTGACTGAAAAACAAGCTTCCCTCATCACGCAATTTTCCAGCTTCACAAAACAAAACCATCCATATGAGACCGTTTTGGAACGGGCCCGCGAACTGCGTGCAAGCTTCCCTGAAGCAGAGGCGTTCAAAGAACGTATTATGACCATTGCACAACCCTATCTCGAAGAAGAAATTCGACGCTTACGTGAACAGCAATATCGAAAAGAACTGGACGACTGGCGGAAGCTTTCTCGCGACTTGCAGGCACAGGAGCGCGAACGGCTGGCGGAATTGGAGCGTCAACGCCTTTTGGAAGAACAAAGGCGCCAGGAGCAACGTGCGGCCGAACAGGCGCGCCGTGAACGTGAAGAAAAACTGGAGAAACTCCGCGAGCAACAGAGCGATCTCCGGCGTCAAGCAATACAACTCTGCCAGCAACACGAATACGATCGTGCCAAAACACTTTTCACTGGGATGACACTGTCTGACGAACCGGAGTTCAGCGCATGGGCCAAGGCTAAACAAGATACAATTGACCTTGCCTCCAAAGCCTTCAATCTGGTCCGTAATTCCGGAGATACGTTGAAGGGCATCAAAATCTCAGTGCCTAAACACCCCCGGAAAACGGAGATCACCAACATCGGCGTACGTCACATCAATTCCGTGATCCGGGAAAAGGTGTACGAACGCGGAGTCTTCGTCCGCGAGAAAGTCGAACCCGTAACCGTCCCCCTGGACGAATGTCCCAGCGAACAACTGATGAACCTGATGGAAATTGCCTGGAGGAAACAGGGGGGAAGCGAATCGGAATTCAACCTGATGGCCGGTGCTTACCTATTAGCTCGCGGCGAGCAACTGGGGCAAAGCCTGCGACGCCTGAGAAACACCGAATTCACCGAGCGCGCTGAGCCCATGATCGAGGAACTGGAAACCATCCGGGCCAGCGCCAGCTGAGTCAGGTTTGAGCAGGCGGGTGATACACTCGTGCGGATAATCCACTTTTCAGACATACACCTCGGTGCCTGGACGCGCGATTTATCCGCCATTTTTGACAAACGCCTCCTGGGACAGCTTAACTATCTGCTCCGCCGCAAGCGACGGTTACACGAAGAGTATATTCGTCGCGCTGTCGAAAAGATCCCCGCGATGCACCCGGACATCGTTGTGTGCAGCGGCGATATCACGTGCGTCGGGTCTCCGGAAGAATTTCGCAAGGCAATTGGTCTGCTGAGACCGTTCGTTGACCACGAAGAGTTCGATTTCCTTTATGTGCCCGGCAACCACGATGCATACGTGCGTAAAAAAGAATGTCGCGCGAGCTTGGAGCAAGCATTCCATGCGTTAAATAAACGACGCTGGAGAATCGGGGATTTGCCGGTTGTGCTGACGTACGGTGACGTGCAGGTGTTCCTGCTTAACGAATGCAGCCCGACCTCGATCGTTTCCTCGGCGGGCAGACTGTCGGACGCAAGCAAGCAAGCTCTTGCCGCCCACCTGTCCAAACCGCGCACCGCAAACGCCGTCCGAATACTTGTTGGCCATTTCCCGCCGTGCC
>JAIPIM010000024.1 GCA_021734725.1 Minisyncoccota bacterium
GATTCTGATGGGGGTTTTGTGTAACTACCTCATTCCCCCACACCGTCCAGTTCAAGCGCGGCCTCCTTGCGAAAAGCTCCAAGTACGGCCCCGGCGATACCATTTCCACCATGTCCTGAAACGCTTCAGGTTTACGAGAGTGTGTGTTGCTTCGCGGCCAGTTCCACCACGTCGAGTCTAGTCTAAGCTTTGCCGTCAATGTCCCACGGCGACAGAACAGTACAAACTCAGTAGTGGACGTGAAAGTGCCAAGACAGATTCCTCTAGGCTTCTTTACCCAAGTCAGCACTTGCACCGGCCTGAATCCCCATGCTCGCGCTACGGAGTAGGCAGATTCCAGATGGCGGTTGATTGTCCACAAGTAAAGGTGCGCGTCTTTTTCGACCAGCGTTTTCACTGGTAGCGCGGATATTTCTTCCACGCTCATGCAGTGATATGGAACCGGGACTTCGCGGAACGTTTTCCCCCGCGTGAATTGTTTTCCATGATTGGATTTCTTTCGTATGTCTATCCATCCTTCACTAACGCGAGGCATCGGAGCGATTCTGTCTATTGGCCACGGTGGATCTGTTACGATGCACCGGAACCCGGAAAGGCCAACAAGGGAGTCGAGGCTATTGTAATGCTCGTCGCTCATTTTTTCTCCGTGGTGTGTGTACACATTATTTCTATGCCAGCCGTGAAACATATCATGCATACGCCAACAACGGCTCCCGCCAAAATGCAGACAATCCCTGGTATGCACCCTAGAATAATCCCGATTGAGTATATCACGTTTGCCAAAGTTGCCTTATTCATTCCTTCCCCTCCTCCTTCTCGTTTTTCTCCTTCTCCTCCCTTGCCAGCCTCTCGGCCATTTCGAGTGGGACGCGGCCGTCGTAGTGCATGATGGCGATGCGTTCTTCGAGTTCGTAGTCGTCTAGGTTATCCATTGGCTTTTCCTCCGTAGTTGATGCCGTCGTAGCAGGGGATGGTTTGGTAGGGGCGAGCTTCTGTGCCTACAGGTGTTAATGGAGTTGGGCCTGGTATCCACGGACGTAGCCGGATGAAGTCAGCCAGAAGTCGGCACCCCACCGCGCCGCCTCTTTCCTCCCCTGTACGGACGTTCTGGAGTGTAACCGATGGGCGGTCGATAAAGGTCTTTACCTCCCACACATCTTTGCCGTCCGTGGTGTAAAGGTCGCCCACGTCAAGGTCGTGTACTGAGTTAATCATTACAGCCCCTCCTTGAATTTCGGGAAGTCCTTGGCGGTGGTTGGTTTCGTGATGGACGGCGCATCAGGGTTGTCTGTCCAGAGCCATCCGAATAGGCGCTGGAATAGGGACTTGCGCTTCTTGGGCTTCATGGCGTAGAGGTTGAGGTCCAAGTCCCGCAGGTCGTCCAGTTTCCGCTGTGCCGCCATTTCGTCCCAGTCTTCCTCGTACTTGTTCATGGTGTCTCCTGTTGTTGTACCACCTTTATCCCTCTATTGACTTCCTTGGCGCTCTCTTCAAGGGCTAGTTTCTTCGCCTTTTGAAGTGATGCGATAGCGTCATCCACACGCATCGCTATATTGTCCCAATTTGCGCTATAGGCTGCATCCTCCGCACGACTGCAACTGTACTTTATGTTTTCCATTATCCGCGCAATTTGCTTTGCAATGCCACTCATCCCACCTTCCCCTTTTTATGCCGCCAATAACTCATATCCCCGAACAACCCGAACAGTGACACGGTTCCGCATTTCCGACGCGCCATGATTGATTCACCCTGTTCGCCGAGTGCGCCGGGGCAGTACTCCCGTATGCCATCAGCCCATTGCACCAGCGTTCTCTTATCATCTCCCACATAGCCCCACGATGAATCGTCCTGCACGCTGACGATTGTCGCTGGTCGCGGTTCGTAGCGCGGTTGAATAGACTCCGCTTCCAGCAATAGAACCAGCAACAGCACGGCGGCGGTCCATATGCAAATCCAGTCCAGTTTTTTCATACCACCTTCTCCTTCTTTGGCAGCGCCCTAATCAGTGCCCCTCGCGCCGTTGGACTTAGCCGTGTGTCGTTTGTCATGTGGCACCCTGTCTCACTGACGGAAACCGCATCATCCTCCGCCAGCACCTCGCGTATCGCCCGCGCCATCGCGTCATGCTCGCGCCTGATGTGGAGCGCGTGCGTGGCCCGGTCCATGTCGGATTGCTCGGTCATGCGTGTATTCCCTCCCAGTGTTCGATCTCCTTGCTCCATTGTTCACCGGGACGCAGTGGAAGTGGTCCAAGTCGATCCGGCATCCAGTGAGTAACGTCGCCAGTTAGAAATCCTGATTCGCAATAATACTGGCCTCCAGGAACATCGGCATACAGACCTCGCCATACGCCGCAGTCCTCGCAGTAATAGATCACAGCCTGACCGTCTTTTGGGCTCTGCCTGGCGTGCTCTATCCATTGGCCGGATTGCTCGGTCATTCTACTTGTCCCCCTTGTGTGATGCCCTTGTGCTGCCTCGGAACGGGAAGAGTGGGCAGAGTGGCGAGGTGCAGCCTTGCGGGTGTTCCTCGAAACCACAACATTCCACACAAGTCAGGTAAATGGCGAGTTTCCGCCCGTACCTGAGCTTCACCGTGCCACCGTCCTTGGAGCGCACCGTGTGGAATTGCTGTGCGTTCTTGGCTGACTTAGCCGCCTTACCGTCTTTTCGCTTGAATGCCATTACTTATCCCTCCCTTTCCATTTTCCACCGCCACGGCATGCACAACAGCGCGACGCCGGACAGTATTGCGATCGGCAGCAGGGCCATGATGCAGGCGAAGAACAGCGCCTTCTCCATACCGGTCATGCCGCGGGGCTGGCTCATGATTCCCACCGCTTTGCTACCGTGTCCTCGCCGTTGTGCGCTTCTGCTTCCACCTCCACCCGCGCCGCCTCGTTCAGCGGCTCGCGTGTGTCCCGCCCACAGCACCGCCCCACGGTCCCGATCAGGCCGCAGACGGTGCACCGAAACCGGGCCTCATTCTCCGTCATCACCTTGCTCATCTTGTCACCTCCACTGATATGCCTCATTTGAGGGTTATCGCCATGTTGGGCTAATACAGCGGAAGCCGTCCTTCCGCCCTCCATGCCTGGATTGCGCGGGTGACGTCCCCGCTCCCCGGAAACAGGTCCGTGATCTCGTCGGCTGGGTCAGCGTTCATCACGGCCAGCAGCCAGCGTACAAGTCCTTCCGGTTTACCGCCCTTAAACCCGCCCTTCAATCTCCCTGTTGACGTGTCTATGCAAGAACACGCCAGCCAATCGCGTTGCGTCGGTTGCTCCCGCGTCAACGGACGGCCTCCGCGCAAAATAATTGGTTCCCACGCATAGGCAAGACGCACGTTGGGCTTGAATGATGTCATTGGTTTGACCCACGCCAACACCCTCACATCATCGGGGCATAGCGGCAGAATGTGCCGCAGGCTAGGCGCGTGCAGGCTCATCGCCCATCCGTCCGGCCACTCGTCGCACAATCGTAGAATCAGCGCGGCGTGAGTTTCCAGCCGGTCGTATGCAGCCGCGTCCGGGTGCAGGTCGCCGTAGAACTTCGCGGCCAGTCCGAAATAGGGCGGATCGGCGTAGGCAAACCGAAGACGAACCAAGGGCCGGACCGTACCGTGAACAGCGCGGCGGTCGTCGGTCTCCAAGGCAAAGGTTTCTTTCGCGCTGTTCACGTCTGGTCAGCCCCCGTGTTTGATTTCCTAAACTGCCATTCAGCAACCGATGCGCACACATGCCGTCCAGCGCACTTCGGGCGCGAACAGTTGATATACGGCTCTGCTGTCATGGCTTCATCCATCGTTGGCTTCAGTGGTCTCGACGCCTCTGCCGGTGCCCCACAGAAAGGACAATCCAGCAAGGCGTCGGAGGCTACCTTCATTCGCTCGCTTCGCTCACTCATTTCGGAGCCTCAACTTTCTCATTCCCAAACACCAGCTTGCTCTTGCCCGTCGCCACCGTGTCCTGCCCCGCGTGTATCGTCACCCGGTACATCGGATATCCACGCTTCTTTACCGAAATCAAGCCACGTTTCTCAAGACGGTTAAGTGCCTGCCATCGCGTGATAGGCACCGTTAGCCAAAACGTGCTGACGTAACGGCACTCCATGAGTTTCTGCATGACCTCGCGTTCGCGCATGGCGTCGGATCTCTTGCTCATACCACCCTCCTTCTGTGCTCGCCGGTGAGCTTGTGCTCAATGTGATCGAACCTGTATGACATTGCCGCATTGAACTCTTCGTTAAGCCCTTCATCTGGACCAAGTATGCCATCTTTATCTGATGGACATGTATGATGTCCAATCCAGCTATACGCATCTTCTGAATGAATGCACATTCCTTCACAATACCTACACTTCATAAACACATAAGGACCAGTAAACCCAAACATATTCGTTGTTAGATGATATTGTCCCCTTGCTGGTTCTCCGCACAAAAGCCATAGCTTGTCTTGTTGTTTATCTTCTCCATTCCACACGTCTAACAGTCTTTCAATTCTAACTTTGTCTCTGACGGGAATATTTTTTGGCTTGATTTCAACATGTGCCCTCCATGATGGAATATAGAAGTCTGGCAGGTATCGTTCTCCTCCAACCTCAAATCCAAGTTGCTCATACTCCCATCCGGTTTGAATGGCATCAAAGAAAACTGCCCACCTCGCCTCAAGTCGGCTCCTGAAATATCTGCCGCTATAGAAGGTTTCGATTGCTTTTATTCTCATGGATACCTCACATCCCCACTCAGTCCATCATCCGGCACCATCTCTGTGATCGTCTGCAAGTCGCCGTTGAAATTGCAGTCGATTGTGGCCTTGCCCGCCCGCTTGGTCTGCTTCAGGATCGCCAGCTTCATCCGGTCAACCGCTGGCCGTGTTGCCGACACGACAAGCTGCGCTGAGTTCTCGATGCTGCCCGAATCCTTGGCGTCGTGCAGCCCGACTTCCGATTGCATGTCTTCCCTTCGTCGTATCTGGCTCGCCACGATCACCACCGTGTTTGTTGACTTGGCAAGGATCTTCAACCCTTCCGCGATGGTGGACAGGCGCTCGTATCGCTTGCCTGACCCGCCTCCACCCATCAGGCCGATGTAGTCGATCAGGACCAGTCCGGGCCGCTTCCCGATCCGCAACTCCGCCCGGTTGATGATCTCCTCCATCTTTTCAATCGTCACCTTGCTATCAGGGCATATCCAAACGTGCGCCATCTTGGACAGGTCAAAGGTCTTGCCTTCCTTGGTGCGCCGTTCCACGGCCATCGTCGGCGTCCCTGTGGCAATGGCAATGAACCGCTCACACATGGCCTCTGCCGACAGCTCAAGCTCGAAGAATATCGTCGGGATGGGCGCCTGCGATTTGGCGAGGTTCGACAGGATAGTGGTCTTGCCAACCCCGGTATCCGACAGGATGACGGCCATGTCACCCGGCAATAGCGCCCTAGTGAATGACCGAAAGCTCGGCAACCATTTTCCGAAGTCAACCCCAAGATCGTCCATCTCATTGACCCGCTTACGATACAGGGTGTAGCACTCTTCCACGGACAGGAGCGGTGTCGATACCCCACGCGGGATGCGACAGGTTTCCATCATGATCTTGGCGATCGTGGCGTGGGCGTATTCCTCTCCCTGCGCCTGTACCACGTCGGCCACGTCGTTGTATGGGTCCGACACCTTCATCACCCGCAACGACTCGACCTTGCCCTCCAGCGAGGCCAGCACGGCGGTCAACCACTTCTCACCCGACCCATCCTTGTCCGGCCACACGTCCACATGCTTACCGGCGAGATAGCTGGCGTAGGAGTCGAACCACCCGTTTGACCCGCCTGAGTTGCTGGTCGCCATGTAGCCAAGCGCCTCCATGGCCTCTGCGCATTTCTCGCCCTCGCATAGCGCCACTTCCCCGGCACCCGCCCACTTCTCCATCCGGTACAACACGCGCTGTACCCCGGCAATCCCGTCAACCCGTTTGCCGGACTCATCCTTGCGCCACTGGCTGAACTTCTTGTCAAGTCCCAGCTTCTCTACCCGGTCAACGCACATCACATCCCGGCCCAAGGCGTCCCGGTACTGGTATGTGGCCGTGCGCTCCATCGGTTCGTTTGCAGGGTCAATCAGGTTCGCGTCGATAGCCAGCTTCCGCATGGCCTCCTTTACCTTGGTCCCGCTGTGCCGGAACTCCAGGTCAATCACAGTCCCGCCGAACCCGCACGGATCGCAGAACCACAGGTTTTTCTCGGCGTTGATCCGCATCGAGGGGCTGCGGTCGGCGTGGAACAGGCACTTGCAGGCGTATTCCTTGCCGGTGCGCTTCACCTCGACGCCATGTTTTTCCAGCCATGTCAGTATCGGGACGGCCCGGCGAATGTCATAAGCGGAGATCATATGAAGTTCTCCTGTCTGACCTTCGGCATCGACTCATGCACCCGCGTCCAGACCCATGACCCCTTTTTCAATACGGCGTAATCGTTGGCGTACTTCTTTGCCTTGCTGGTCTTGTATGAATCAAGCACGTCGATTCCAGCCTTCAGCACCGATTCCCCGTTCTCCATCACCAGGCGATTGTGTTCTGCGTCGGTCAGCAACACGGACCCGAACTCTCCGTATGGCTTCGTTTCGCGCTTCGGCTTCGACCGCTTCCCCTCAGACTCCCCATCCGGAACAGATACAACTCCAGATACAGATACACACGTTTTGTTAACTTGTTTTAACTTGTTATTAACACCCTTGCGATGTTCCCTCATGTAGTTGCGCATGTACTCGTTGTGGTCCACTGCCCGATAGGCGTCGTGGTTCAAGACGATCCACCCGCCAGGAGCCGCCATGATCCTGCGCCCATCGTTGTCGGGAGTGTGGCTGGATGGTTCAGGTTGCTGGAACTTATCTAGCGCGATCACTGCCTGCTCTTTCGGGACGTTTGCAATTCTGGCGATGGTGTTTGCGTCGCCTCGGACGTAGCCGACAGAATCCTTGATTGCCAGCATCGTGATCCACACGATCCGAATGTCTGAAGGCTCGTTCCAGATTGATGATTGAACAATCTCAGGAACGAGCTTGTTGTATCCACTCATGCTCGTTCTCCAGAAGATGCCCACCGCCCAGAAGGATAAAGGCCCGACATGGCGTTGCGCCTGACGGCAATCTGAACGGTGGGCAAACTGGATTCAATTTCTGTTCTCATGGCCTTTATCTCCATGCGTCAAGCGAGCCTTTCTCACCCGACATCCACTACCTTGACACACTCCCGCCCCCGGCGCAAGGATTATCTGCGGGAATTGTTGGGGGCGTGCTCGTTTCCCGCAACACCCTTGTGTCAACGTGTGCATTAACGCGCGGCAACTTCCCGTCAGGATCAATCTCATTCGATGCGTCGATGATCGCTACCATCAGCCGAAATGCCACCATGTCGGAATCCGATATGATCTCACCATTTCCGCACTTAGGGCATGGTTTCTTGTGCCACTTCGGTATGTCGGCAAAATCCATTTCATATTCCCACGCGCATCCCGGCTCGTCGCAGCGGATGTGGCATTCCTTGGCTTCACATTTCTCGCTCATCCCTCACCTCCCTTTTCCAGTTTTCGGTGTCCACTGCACCCACACCCGCCCCAAACACAGCCCCCACGATACCCGGCGCCACCGGCTTGCCCAGCGCGGCACCCAGAGCAGGAGCAGGCGGCGGGCCCCGTAGCAGTCGGTCATGTGTTTGAGCATCCCTCACCTCCCTTTCTCGCCTCGTTCTCGGAGTTTGTTTCCGTCAGCACATAGTTAATCAGCTCTATGTCAGTCTCTCCAACCACGTCGCGTAGGCGAAACAGTTCATCGCGCAGCACCTCCACCTGCCGCCTGAGCATGGCGTTGTCGCGTTCCATGACGCGAGCGTGGGATGCAAGCCCTTCGACGAATGGGCCAAAGTAACAGCCCGCCGTAAGTTTGTCCGTGATTGGCGTATCGCTCATTTTGCACCTCCCTTGTTCTCCCGCCTCCGCGCCTTGTTCCAGTCACATGATGCCTCGGCTTGCGACCAGTGCCACTCCGTAGCCTGGCCGCACTCCGTACACTCGCAGCGCACAACCATGTTCTTTAACACAAACCTCGCCCGCGCCCCGCAGTGGCAGCGGTCAAGTATGCCGTCGGTGTCGGTGCGCTTGGTTGTCATGTGTTCACCTTCTGACGAGTTGGTCGGAAACATGACGGCTTACGACTGGCGACAGCTTAGCACCTAGCCGATCTTCTCCACGACGCCCAATGAACGCCATAGAATCGAATACTAGCGCCTTACCGTCTACACACATGCGGGTTTTGCAACCTTGTGCGCGTCTTGTCACCGTCATGCCCCCGAAAAATAGACAGCCCCGGCGAGGAGCAACCAGGTCACAGGAGGTTCCGCGTTGCGCGGAGACTTCTTCACCTATCGGGCATTTCTGCTGACGAACTCCTGCCGGGGACTGCGTTAAGTTTTTCGTTGTCATGCACCACCTGTCGTTCGATTGGCGTAACAGTCTCACAGGGTTGGTGACTCGGCAAGAAAAATCTCGCAACTTTTTTCTTGTGGCGTGTAGTGCGTTGTGAGAAGGTACGGGCAAATCAAACAGGAGGTAGGTATGAGAGGTTGTCCAGAACCATGTTTGTGCGGGGCCACCGATTGTCGAAGGTGCCACCCTGAAAACTTCCGTGACGGCAAGTACAAGTACAAGACGTGCCCACGTTGCGAGGAAGTGTGGGTGCCCGACGAGGATGCAGAACCGCCGTACTACTGTAACCAGTGCGTAACGGAAATCGCTGAAGAGGGAGAGCTTCCATGACTCAGGAACAAACCAAAAAGTTGTACGTTTATGCCTGTGGTGAGAATATGCACTCAAGCGATGAGTGGGATGAAATCCACAAGGAGATGGAGGCGGTTGTAGCCGCAAAGTCTCACCGTGCCGCAGGAAAACTTATTGAGTGGTGGGGATGCTGGGATGAACGGTACACACCCACCAGATTTGCGCGGAAAGTAAGGGAAGCGGCGAGGGAGTTGCCCCATGTTTGACCTACACCACATCGTCAGGTTCATCCTTGTGATTCTATTCTCCGTCACCGGCACGGCCATGATTGCCGAGGCCGAGAACGACGAGTACCGAATCAACACACATGGTAAACTGTTCATAGGGTTTATGTTCATCCTGACTGCGATAGCGATTGGGGTAATCAGCGTGGAGTGTAAATGAGCAAGACAATCAAGCCACAGTTCAGGTGTGCTACTAGGCGATGCCACAACAAGGTGTACAACAAGAAGGATGTTTGCCACGAATGCGCGGCGAGTGTCGACGACAGGAAGCTGTACTCGCAGATGTTCTACGGGCGCGGCAGGGGTAGTACGGGACACCACGAACTTGACAAGATGCTGGGGGTGAAGTGAAAATCATATACTACCATGATTGCCAATCATGCGGCAAAGCAGCGTTTCAGTTCATTCAAGGTGTGCATACAGCCAATTACGCATATCGGTGGGTTTGTGGATGCTGCGGAACTCAAATGGAAATTACTTTTAGCGATGATTTCACAACGTCAAAACAGACTCCAACTGGCGCACGGTGCGACAATACTCTGGCGCTGTTTGAGGTGCGTGGATTCACTAAGATGCGGTTCATATTCGATGGTTGCGCATGGGACGGCAATCTTGAACATGATTACTTCTATCATCATGCTACATGCCCAGTGAATATACTGCGATGCGAGGAGATATTCATAGACGGGAACAGCGACCCGCACGGTTGCTTCAGACTGATTAAGGAAGTCTTCATTACCGGACCATCAGCAATGCCCTACGACGATGCGATGCAGATGTTATCCGACTTAGCGCGTACTCACGTCTCTAATGAATCAGTTGACAATCTAGACTAGGAGCGGTGAAGTGAACAAGGCGGACAATTTGTGTCGTAAAATTTGCATCAATAAGACTAAGCGTGAACGCTTAGCGTGCCGAAAAAGTAGTCGGTGTTTCGCATTTATGTACGAAATGGCACCAGCAGCTAAGGATGTGAAAAATGGTTGAAGACCCCGACTTACTCCCGCCACAGGAGCCGCTGGATTTGATGCCGGAAGGTGTATCTACCATCGCGGTTATCCCGCCACCTTCTCCGCTTGCACTCACCGAACAGCAACCCGCACAGGTGACGCTGCCCAAGTCCAAGGAGCTTGAAGTCCTGCATGACGACATACGCAAGATGATGTCGGACATGAGTGCGGAGACGGCCGAACGGTGGGACAAGATCAAGGCCATTGACGACGTGAACGACATCCTAAGGACGAACATCTACCAGTTCCAGACGATGTTGCACAATCAGCTTTCGGCGTGCGACAGGATACGGAAAGAGTGCATTGAGGCCATGAAGCCCATGAAGGACTTGGGCGACATTGACCCACGCGAGATTGCGCGTACCGAGAACTCACACGCTAGGTTGACGCGGGCATTCAACGACAGGTTGCGGCAGGCTGACCAGACCTCCATCGAGCTAGGGCGACTGGTGAAAGAGGTTGCGCGAGAGTATCGGGAGTTTGCGTTATCGAAGCGGAGTGCGGTGCATATATCGCAGGTAGAGAAATTTGCGTTGCTGGTGAAGGCGATTATCCATCAGGAGATCCACGACCCTGAGTTGCTACGCAAGATTTCGGTGAATCTGTCTGAGGGATTTCGTAAGGTGTTTCCGTCTAGCGTGGATGGGGTATGAAGAAATCAACCTACGACAAACGCAGCAAGCGAAGCAGCGGGGATGACCAAGGCCGTGAAGAGATCATGTCCATTGCAGATATCGGACAAGTGCTTGCTGACTCCATTGTGCGGCGGGATCAGGCGTTTGATAGGTTCTGGAATTACCGGCCTATACCGCGACTTATGGAGCCTGACTCATTCTTTACGTCGCCCAAGAAAACGTGCGTGATCTTCGGGAGTAACAAGTCAACCAAGAGCACAGCCGCAGTCTTCAAAGCGATAGCAATTTTCGTCGGCATCGTCCCGCCTTCCCTTCAAGGCATCTGGCCGCATGAAAAGGAACTACGCGAGATTGCGCCCGGTGGTATCCATCATCGTCCAAGGCGCGTGCGTATCATCGTGCAGGACTACACCAAGCACTTTCCTGAGACTATCGAGCCGCTTCTTTTGTCCAGCGACCAAGGGATGTTGCCGGAAGCGTGGGCGAACTACGACCCAAAGGAACACATATTCCACGGGCCGGACGGTTCATTCCTGTCCATCATTGCCGTGAACCCGCGTGAACAGATTGATCCGAACATCCTGCGTGGCCCATTGATGGACCACACCCTTGTTGATGAGCTAAACCATGAGAGCATCTACGGAGAATGTCTCGCCCGTGGCGTGTCAATCAAGAGTGGCCCAAGAACCGTTGACTGGGTGTATTGCCCACAAGACGGGAAGGAGTGCTGGACGTTTGAGAAGTTCTATCTGAGCGGGTACGACCAGAACACGCAAAGGAGATTACCTCCACAGAAACGGCATCCCGCGATTTGCGCCATCAAGGTATCCATGCGCGACAACCCGTCAATTTCTCCTGAGCAGATTGAGGCCATCACGTCCAGCCTTCGCCCGTGGGAAGTCGCCTTCCGTGTGGATGGTGAGTACAGCAACAAGTCCAGCAACAATTTCTTCAACATGGACATTCTGGATGGGTGGGAGCGCGACAAATACATTGAGGACGCCGGGAAGCCGTACCGTCTGACAGGCGTGAACGTCAACGAGGACAGCGGCAGGTTTGAGGGACAATTGAAACTGGCTACTGGCGACATTGACGAGTTGCGTGAGGCTATCTGGCGCGTATGGGCATTACCCAAGGATGGGCACAAGTACGTCATCGCGGCTGACGTGTCGGAGGGTAATGCCAACAGCGACGCCCACTGCGCGTCTGTATGGGATTGCTCTGACTACAACCGCATTGAGCAGGTAGCGCAACTACGCATACGGCAACTGAAACCTGCCGACTTCGCCTTGCAATGCGCCATGATGGGTAAGGAATATGGCGGGACACGCCCTTACTCCTACGCGCTACTTGTCGTAGAACGCAACAGTACAGGCGGAGGAATGTTCATTGAGCGCGTTCGCAATTATGGTAATCTCTACAAGCGCGTGACTGGCGACAAGCAGCAGGAAAAGCAGACGGATACGATAGGGTGGTACACCGATTACGTCTCGAAACCGGCGATACTCTCAGACCTATACCGGGCCATTGAGGACGCCGGTGAGGTTGAGGGGTACTGCCCCGTCCACTCCAAATTCACCCTCCATGAACTGATGGGGTTCCGAGAGAACGTCAAGAAGGACAGGGACGGCGGCACTAGGGTTACATGGAGTGGGCATAAGGGTGGAAATGACGACTGTGTGATGGAAATGGCGATAGCCTACCGGGTGATGCTCCGCGAATATGAGAAAATTACTGCTTGCATTATCAAGGATGATAAGGGCACAATAGCATTCCCAGATGAGCACAAGCTGGGAAATGTACGCACCGGAGGGACCGCTTTTACCAATATGCGGCCACAAAAGAGCCTTAGCGATTTAAGGCGAAACATCCACACAAGGAGCCGTCCATGTCGAGCTACGAATACACGGGACTAACAGAAGACCAGAAGAAGGTAATACGGGGGTACAGGGATGCGTTGCAGTGCAGTGAGGATTTCGTCAGGCCGCACTTTGAAAAGGCAGTGCGCTACTACAAACTGTTCGCTGGTGAGATGCCGCCCGAACTGGATTCAACCTTCTCAAAGTGCATGTTGTGGCTCGGAATGTCTATTGTTGAGCGCGAACTTCCGCAGACGGTATCAGGCATTCTTTCAAGGAAAAACTGGTTCCGGCTCAGTGCCAAAGACCCGATGATGGAGCCACACGCGCACAACGCGGAGAAGTGGCTTAACTACCAGATTGACGAGCGGCAGAAGTTCGCGTCCCGCATCATCCCCACCATACAGGCTTGCCACATTTTCGGGACTGGCTACCGCTTCTACAACCACAGATACAAGACTGTACAGCAGACGATGACGACCTACGATGAAATGGCGGGGGTGCCGTACAACATCAAGGACAATACCTATGACAAATCGCAGGTACTCATTGCGGGACATGATGTCAGCTTCTTTAATGTGTTCCCATCGCCGGTGGGCACGTTCGTCAATGACTACGACGACACCGACGACAACATTGTGGATTACGTTATCATCATGGCTTACCCGCCTCGTAGCTACATTGAGAACGAGAAGGCGTTTGACCAGAATCAGGTGAAGGCATTACTGGACCACAAGGGCCAGTGTGGACACGATCCGACTGAGGAATGGAAGCAGCGCATTGCCGGGACGCAATCAGGGTGGCAGTCGTTCACCATGCCTGACTGGGTGCGCCGTCTGCGGAATGGTGAGTTGATGTTGGAAGACAGGTTCCGGCTGGCGTACTACTACCAGAATCGCCCGAAGAAGTTGACCATCGTGGCGGAAGACTCGTTCATCCTGTATGATGGACCTATGCCTATCCCGCACATCCCGCTTGCCAAGTTCACCAGCACCTACAATCTGGACAACTGGTACGGGATAGGGATGATTGAGCCGTGCGAGGACTTGATTCTGTCCATGATAATGAACTTCAACCATCGTCTTGACTACCTTGCTGGGACACTGCATCCGCCGACCTACGTACCAGCCGACTTGCTGGAAGAGTTGGGCGGGGATAAAAGCGTGTTCGACCCGCAACCATACGGCGTCATTCCCTACAACTACTCCCGCTACGGGAACAACATTTCCAATATCGTATATCACGACAGGAACACGGACATCAGCAGCCAAGCCTTCATGGAAGAGGACAAGATGTCCATATTCATGCAGGAGATTACCGGACACCCGTCGCTGTTCAAGGGGCAGACAGGTCCGTCAACTGGTGATATCGGGGCCACTGGCATCGTGTCGCTTATCTCACAGGGAACGGCACGGACGATGTTCCGTAGCGCGAATGTCGAGAATAGCGGCATCGTGGAGTCGCTAAAACTGACACTGGCGTTTGGCGACAAGTTCATCAACGAGGACCAGACGATTCCCGATAGGGAAGGTGCGGATGGTTGGCCTTGGACACGGATACCGCGCAAGGCGATTACCGATAAGTTCGGGGTACAACTGGACATGCTGGGCAGCAATCAGGCGGCAGAGGCATTCAAGACGATGATTGCCACGGCTCCAATGGTGTTGAACAACCCAGTCGTCAAGAATCAGGTTGAGGCCATGCGCCAGTTGCTTGACAAGTCGGGCTGGAACAAGATTGAGACTCTACTGTCCCAACCTCCCACCGGAATGCAGCAGCAGCCGCCCATGTCAGCTATGGGTAATCAGGGCCAGAATCCATCGCAAGCTAGCGGGAAGGGTATGATGATGGGTCAACCTGGCGGAGCGCCTTCTGCCACGAATGATGCACGTTCCATGATGAATCGCAGCACCGTAGAGGCAAACACCGGAAGGCCGGTAGCGGCGGGGAACATTGAAGTATGAAGCAAGTTATTGACGCCACCAAGTCAAAGCGTCCGATAACGGAGTTCGAGATTCCCGATATTGAGACATTGCAGAAATTCATACAGTCCCTATCTGATACTATCGAAGACCAAGAGACCTACGCGCAGATTCTTGAAAATGATCCTGCGTGGGCAGAGATTGTCAATAAGTCAAGGATGCGACTGGTGGAAATCGCAATCAAGAGAATGAGTGTCGATGTTTCCGACACATTGAGGCACGCATCCATCGTTGGGCAGTACAACGAAAGATTGTTGTTGACTAACGAACTCATTTCTGCGAAAAAGGAAATCGAAACAAGGAATAACTGGCTCGTGAGGTTACGGACACGGTTGTCTGTATTAACTGAACGAGTAAGGCAAAAGGAGAAACGATAATGCCGGATAATGCCAGTATCTCCAGCCCTACACAGGACGCCTCCGCTATTGCAATGCGAATTGCATCGCGTGGACCGCGAACAGCGGGTTCTGTGGAAGCTGCCGCCCTTAGTGCGTCCAACACGAATACACCACAGGTTGTGGCGTCTTCGTCCGCCGACACTAAGCAACCGGAGACGAGTACGCAGGAAACGTCAAAATCAGTTGAACAGAAAACAGTAGCAACTGCCGAAACTCCCACGGCAACGGCGGCAACTGACACGCAGGCAACTGCGCTTGTTACCGCCAATGCAACGGCAACACCCAATGTCAGCCGAGAAGACGAAGACCGCAAGGTCGCTGAACTTCTTGGCTTGTCAGAAGTGGAGCCTTCTACTCTTCAAGATGCACTCAGGAAGCTGAAGGCTTCCAGTCGTGAATCTCATCGAGTAGTTGACAAGTTGCACCGCATCGAAAAGATGCTGGAGAGTAAAAAGGTAAAGCTAGTTGAGGATGCTCAGGGAAATCCTGATCTCGCTCAACTTCCAGGATATGACCCCAAGGTGGACATCGAGGACATCGAGGCTCTGATATCCGACGAACTTGTTGACAGCATTTTAACTGCTGACGACAAGAAGGCTTTACTGTTGCAGTTGGTGAAGAAATCGGCTGGAAAGGTTATTGAAAAATACCCGAAGGCCAATCCTAACACCAGGTCAGTGCTACCGGAAAAGGTTCAGCTTCAAGTCTACGCCGAACTCGTACAGTCCAAGTTGTCCGATGGAAGCGAACGGTTCCCTGGGATACAGTCGCCCGAATACAAGCGGCTGATGGGAAAGATTTTCCATGATCCCAAGAATCAGGCACGCACCGTCTGGATGCACCAATCCCCTGAGAACTATCGTATGGGTATCCAAGATATCTATAATATGGCTTACAGGGCGTTGGGAAACGTACAGAAAACCGCACCGCAATCGGCACAGCCACAGGCACAGCAAAATAACGCTGGAGTCCATGTGTCGGTGTCAGGTTCGGGTGGACCTGCAATACAACAGATGCGAACGGTATCGGGGTCTGATGCGGCTAAGTCGATGGCCGAACGGATCGCGAGGGCGAAGATTCTGTAAGTACCGGCACGTTGGTCCTCTGGCATGGAGGAAGACGTGGCTATTAATTATGGAAGTTTGATTTCTGGCGCGGCCAGAACTGACAACATCAACGCCAGTGGGCAACCGCTGGACATGGAAGCGCAGACGGCGCTTCTGGACCCGAACTCGTATCGGTTCCTTGCTATCGTTCGTGCGATTGGCTCTGAGATAGCCGCCGACCGGATGAAGCATGAGTACCGTGAACGCCGACTCATCCCTAACTTCTCAGAAGTGACCGAGGCTGCGGCCGTCGGGGCAACTACTGTGAAGATCAAGGACTACACTCGGTGTCACGAGGATGGGCTTCTGTACTATCCCAAGACGAATCAGTTGACGCTGATTACGAGTTCGACCTTCACGACCACATCCATTACGCAGGTTTTGGCCTCGGATGGGTCCAGTGGGTTGACGTCGGCTATCGCCGCTGGCGACAAGGTAATCATCATGCCAGAGGCTCACGCTGAAGGCGAGGCGATTCCTACCGCATTCACGAACGATTCCGTGGACGTGTACGACTACCTGATGCAAGTGGACAGGGTTGTGCAGGCGACGGACATCGAGGAAGCTGAGTCCCACTATGACCCCACTGAGAAGCTGGATGCTGACCGTCGGTTGGCGTTCATCGAGTATCAGCGGGATCGTAACGTGCTGTTCTACGTCGGTCAGCGGGCCAAGGAAGTCACCACGGCCAACGGGCGGCGTCGGTACTGCATGGGTGGAGTGTTCGAGAAGTTCAGCGAGAACAACTTCGATCTGAGCCAGGCGGGTTCAGGGTTCACTCGTGAAACTCTGGCGAACATCCTGGGTGCCACCAAGTACAAGGGTGCGTCTTCGGAGACGAAGATTGCGCTGTTCGGCGTCAACGGCTGGCGGGCTATCTCGTCTTGGCCGGTTGATGCACTGCGCGTCAGCCCGAACGACAAGGTGTGGGGCGTGGAAATCAATCGCATTCTGACGGGCTTCGGCGCGTTGGACGTGGGGTATGATCCGGTCCTGAGTGGTGAGAACGGCCTCGCGGATCGCGGCATCGTGTTTGATGGAGCGCATGTCAAGGGCATGTACCTGAGAACGAAGCCGGTTCGGATGCTGACGAACATCGGGAACACGAACGACATCCACAACACGACGGATGCGATTACGGGTACATTCGGCTTGCAGGCGAAGTTCCCTGAGTTGCACGCGCAGTTGCAGGGGATTCAGTAATCGTTGCAGGCGGTTACTTAACAACACGAAAGGAGAACAGTAAATGACGCAGGAACAGGCTCCGAAGGCAAGGAAACGGGTATGGCAGTTGACGGACATGGCTCTCATTACAGGGTTGCGTATGCCGAAACTTGTCACGCTGAATTGGCGGGACAAGGAAGAGCAGCGCGACTTCTACAGGGTGATCGAGGCCAATCAGGCTGCTCAATACGTGCTTCATGAGGAAGCCGAGGAGTGGGCGAGGCAGAACAAGGCAATGGAAGGGTACGCGAAACGCTACGGGCTTGTCGAGCTTGGTGCCGACAAGGAAGGCGCTAACGACTACATGCCGAAGTCCAAGTCGCCTATGAGTGATGAAGCCGCCGATGAACTGAGGAAACAAAACGCAGTGCTGCTCAAGCGCCTGGAGGCGTTGGAAGCTCTGCGAGGAAAGAACACGAAGGAGGAGAAGTAAATGAAGAGTCGGATTATGGGTTGTTTGATGGCCGTGCTGATTCCCGTACTGGGTTTCGGAGCGGCTGCGGATGAGGCGTTCACGCTGTACAATGCGGAAGATGCTTCTCCGGCCTTGCGCGTGAAGAATGGGTACAAGTATCCGGTCACGTTCATTTGGCTGACGGCTGGTTCCAATGCGGCTAACCGTATTGAGATCAAGGAAGCCAGCGGTGCGGTAACTACGAACATCGTAGGGACGGCACCAGCTGCGGGTATCACGAACACCATCTCGGAAATGCAGTTGCAGCTCAATGCTGCTTCTAACGCTGCCGGGGAAAGGCTGATTACGTGGGACTGGAACTGCGCTCTCGTCTCTGATGAGTTCGCTACACGAGTGCTGACCGAGACCAACATTATCTCGGCTGGTACTTGGGGTAAAGCGGCTACGTGGGACACTAGTGCAGCACTCCATTGGGACGTGTATCTGCCGGGCAAGATTGCGGAGTCGGGCGGTCAGGAGAGCCGAAAGGTTATCCAGAACTGGTACGGACTCCCCAGCGGTCAGGGAAACTTGACGTTGGAGATCTTCCAAGATGGTACTGAGAAGTATCAGGAAACCGTACTTCTGCCAGATTACATCCGCGCTGACACCAATGGTGCGGCGGCTGCGTCTTGGACGACCAATCATGTTTGGAACCTGTCCAAGTCGATCAACTGGCCGTGTCCTCGCCGGGTAGATACCCTGCTGCGTGCGACGCGGGCGGGTACTGCTGCTGCTGGCGGTGGAATGGGCATCACGGTTGCCCCGACTGAGTAAACAACAACGGTGTGCGCGGGGTGGTAATCCCACCTCGCGCTACCTGGAGGTGGAATGATGAAGAAGATTGTTTCAGGTCTGGTTCTGGTGGCGACGCTCTTTACGGGCGTTGTTGTCATGGCCGGATGGGAACACCAGAACGGAAAGACATACTGGGTGAACGCCGCTGCTCCCGCTACCTGTTGGGCGCGGGATGAGTACAACGACGTTCTGGCAGTAGATGAAGTTCTGGTATATCAGGACACCATCAGAATGGTTAACGCTGCGAGTACAAACGCTACGGCTGTCATGTGTGGATTCTGGTACGTGGATTCCAGTGGCGATTACAACGCCATTGAAACCACTACGACCATGTATTCAAACAGGACGGCATCTGCTCAGTTGAAAGACGTGGAGTGGACGATTGACTCAAGCGGTGACATGGTGTTGAAGCAATAATGGAGGTGACTGTGAAGAAGATGATGATTAGCGTACTGGTGGGCACGATGCTTACCGGAATCGCATTTGCGGATGGGAAGGTGAAGGCCACCCATTTCGTACAAAACGGCAAGGCTATGGTCGTTAGCACTAACGGCACGGCTGAAATGATGATTGTTACCGGCACGTTCACCAATGGGCAGCTACAGGTTAGCTGGCCTGTTGCGTTTGGCTCGGCTCCCACTGGAGTCAGCATGACGTGGATGGATGACATGACGGGTGGCAAGTTGCTGGGCGGCAGTAATGCAATGGGGTTCAGTTCAATGACGGTAACGTCATTCCTACCCAAGATTGCGTTGCCACTTGACATCGCTACCAACGTGTTCTACATGATCGTGGCACCGGCCCCGTAATGGTTCTGTCGTAGATCGAGAGCGGGAGAGGTGGTTTAGTCCACCTCTCCCTTATCGGAGGTTCACATGAAGGCTTACGGCAGCATCCTTTCAAGCATCCAGCAAATGCTGGACGACGATTCAGACGAGACCCTTGCAGACATTAGGCGGCACATCAATACCGCCTACCAGCGCATAGCCGAACAACGCAACTGGACGACGCTCACCAAGCAGATTACCGGCATGTCCAGCATACTTCCCGGTGACTTGACGCGAATCATCTACGTGGAAGACGACACGGATTACTGCTACTTCGACATTGATTTCCCGGCTAGATACCAGTCAAACAAGCTCTACAACTACTTCCGAAACATGACGGTAGCGACTCCACTGCTCACAGGGACGGATGGCGTGCCTACACTGAACAGCACCACGTTTACATCTGCCACCGGCGGGTTCACTGCCGCAATGGTGGGCGAGTACATCCGCATAGGAGTTGACGGCGGCATCTACAAAATCACCGTTAGGACTGATACCAACACCATCACCATCGACGCTGGTTACAGAGGGGCGACTACCACGGCCCAATACTACGAGGTAAGGCCGGTGGGCACCATGCAGATAGCGTTCACCGACGAAAACGGCGACGCGCTGACTACTTCCGCCACATTGAAGCTGTGGTATCTGGCAAAGCCGCTGCCAGTGTACAACCTATATGATATGATTCTGCTTCCCGGCGATTGCGAGGCGGTACGCATAATGACGATGCGACTGATGCTGGAAAGTCAGAAGTACGTCAATGACTCCATGAAGGCGTTGCCTGACTACAACGAGGCGTATGCGCTCATGCGGTCACTGGACCCGACTCCTTCGCGGTATAGACGGCCGCGCAACAGCGATGGCACAATGGTAAGGTTCGGACGACATCGCCAGTTGAACAGTCGTTATTCGCGTGATGGTAGCATCTATCTGTAACAATCTGGGAGGGTGGCGATGGCCTACAGTCCGACACTGAACCCGCAGGTTGTAACGCCGACTCCTATCCAGTCATTCGGCGGGATGCGGGGGACTGACGATTCCGTCATCACCAAGTTCAATTCTGACGGAGACAACATATCGGACCAGTACGCCAACGAGGTAATAGATTTCGACTGTGACGTGGCGGGCCAGTTGCACGTCAGGCCGGGGTGCGTGAAGATTGGCGCTGGTTCGCTGTCTGACATCAACGCCATATTCCAAGTGAACCTTGGCGGGATAACGCAGTACGCCGTGTTCTACGGGGAGAACCTGGACCTAATCGACATCCCGTATGAAGACTTCCCTGAGCCGTTCTACGAAGATCCAACGACGGAGGAACCACGTTCGGACACGTTGCCTAGTGACTGGCCTACCTCTACGGCAGGGAACCCGAATCAGGTGCAGAACGACGTGCCCACGGAAGACGCCAGTTGCACGAACACGCACACGCATAGCATGAC
>JAIPIM010000025.1 GCA_021734725.1 Minisyncoccota bacterium
GCGGTAGTCAACTCGGACGCTGTGCCTGACGACAAGAAGGCGGGAGACGAGGTCGAGGTTATCGTCAATTCTGCCAGCCCCACTAACCCTCAGTTCCGTTGGCCGTAGCGTCGGCGGCAGACCAAAACCGGCCGTCCCCCTATCCGCCGCGAATTACACGAATATTTCACCCCGCCACCAATTGGTGCGCCGGGGGCCCCATGACTCATGACGGAATGACGCATGAAACGCGGTTTCCCCTCATGAGTCACTGCGTCATGCGTCAAGAGCACAAACACACACAAAGGAACCACCATGCCCAAACCATTGTTCACGAAGGCCGGCGGTTATCGGAAGCTGCACGGCTTCACGCTGGCCACGCTGATTCACCTCGAAACCATCCGCTTCTGCAAGCGGTTCATACCTTATCGGGACGATCCCCTGGGCAAGACCAGCGGGCAAATGATCGGCGCGGCACGGTCGGGGCGGCAGAACATCATCGAGGGCAGCGAACGCGCTTCCACCTCGCGCGAGACGGAGATCAAACTCACCGACGTCGCCCGCGCCAGCCTCGCCGAACTGCTGGGTGATTTCGAGATGTTTCTGGCGGAGCGCAACGAAATTCCGTGGAGCATGCATGACTCGCATCATCGCCGGATTTGCGAAATCCGGTTGCCGGAGTTCGCCTACACCGACGATACGCTGCACGATTACTGGGCGTTTTTCCACCGGGCGCGGGGACTGTACGCTTTCTGCCTGGATCACGACGATCCCGCGGTTGTCGCCAACGCTCTGGTCGTTCTGATTCAACGATGCATGGCGATGCTGGACAAACAGATGGAGCGGCTCGGGCGGGATTTCCTCGATGAGGGCGGGTTCAAAGAACGTATGTATACCTGTCGCACGGAAGCCCGCGACGCCGCGGCCGCCTCGGATTCCGATGCTCCGGAATGCCCGCAATGCGCAAGCCCCATGCGGAAGCGTTTTCCGCGCAACGGGAGCGAGAACAGTGAACCGTTCTGGGGATGTTCGAAGTACCCCGCCTGTCGCGGAACCCGCCCGTACGCGGTAGAGAAAGAGTGACCCATGACGCATGAAATGTGCCCCCCCGTCATGAGTCATGCGTCATCCAAAAACCTGAAAACACCAGCATATCCTTCCGCGGTTGCGCTCACGGCGGAAACAGAACCGGAGAGAGTTTGAGCGAGGGAACGACGCCCCTCTCGCAACAACCTTTTCCGCCTGGTCCGTGAGTTCCACGGTCGACCGCCTGGTTTCTACTTCTCCCCAGGGGACCTAAGACGTCCCCGGACGTCCGTGACATTCCATTCCCTCCACTCCCGTCCGATAGTATTACCGACGACAGAAAAGGATCCGTGAAACCATGCCGACTGTTTACATCAATGGCTGGGAAACCGAAGCGCGCATGCATGACGGTACGCTGGAACTGCGACGCCTGAATCACGAAACGGAAAAGTACGACTCGCAAAAAGTTCCTTTGTTCGACATTGACCGCGCCGTGATTGTCGGTCGTCCCGTTGTCACTGTTCCCGTGCTTCAGCGTTTTGCCGGGGAGGGGATCCCCGTGGCCTTCGTGACCTCGAAGGGACGATGGTTGGCGGGACTTTACCCCGATGCCAACGGCCATGCGTTGCGACGCCTGAAGCAATACGAGCTTGCCGGCAACCGCGGGATCGCACTTCGCATTGCCGGTGACCTGATCGCCGCGAAAGTCCGGAACATGCGGCGCGTGCTGCAGCGGCTCGCGTCGAATCGGGCGCGCTCGGGAGACCGCGAACATGTGACGGCCTGTTCCCGGTTGGAGGAACACCTGACTAACATCGGCGATGCCGAAAGCCTGGATGAGGCGCGCGGTTATGAAGGCGCGGCATCCGCGGTCTATTTCAAGCAACTCTCACATTACTTCACCGACGACATCCCGTTTGCCGGGCGCAATCGGCAGCCGCCGAAAGACGAGGCAAACGCACTGCTTTCCTGGACATACACCATTGTTCTCGGGGAAGTCGACGCCGCCATCCGCGCGGCCGGCCTCGATCCATGTCTCGGGTTCCTGCACGAAATCAGCTACGGCAGGCCGTCGCTCAGTCTCGATCTCATGGAACCGTTACGCGCCCCGCTGTGTGACCTGCTTGTACTGGATATTGTTAACCATAAGCGACTGAAGAGAGACGACTTCGAGTTCAACAGCGAGAACGGCGGGACGTACCTGAAGCCCGATGCGCGGAAGACGTTTTTCCGACACTACGAACGAACGATGCAGCGACGCTTCGCGGCCGGCAAAGGCGAGCCGCACACCGATTTTCGCGCCGTCATTCGCGACCAGGTCAACACCGTACTGCGCTATCTCGAGAACAGAGAACATAACGGTTTTTTCCAGATGCCATGAGGACGGAAAACAGCAACACAGTCGCCACCGGGGCGGACGCGTTACAGGGACCCCCCGGCTACGAAGTCGGGCTTTTCGCGCCCTACGATCCGCGGCAGGATACGGAGGTGAATCACATGCTTTACCTGATTGCTTACGACATCAGCAGTCCGGCCCGACTGCGCCGCGTCGCCAAGACGTGCGAGCAGTACGGCGCGCGCATCGAGAAAAGCGTGTTCGAATGCGATTTGGCGCCGGAGCGCTTCGACAAGCTCTGGGCGCGTCTGCAGAAGCTGGTCGCGGAAGACGAGGACGCCCTGGTGGCCTATCGTATCTGCAAAAGTTGCGCGGCGAAAATAGAAAGTGCCGGAGCGTTGCGTCGCCCGGACCAACGCCTCATGTACTGCTTGTAAACGCATGCAAAGAGGGGTAGTTTAATGGCGATCCGGTCTTTCAGACAGGCCGTGTCGGCGGCAGACGAAAACGGGCTAAAACCCCGGTCTGCCGCCGACATTGTAGACGAGCGTAAAGCAGGGGAGTTATGCATGATTGCGAAACGCTCAGACTGCCGCGAAGCCCTCAAAAAACCGTCTGCCGCCGACAGGAGTACTTATTCCGTTGGTTCGCAGATGGTTGCGATCCCGGCAGTCTGAAAGACCGGAACAGCCGAAAGGCGATTGAGACTTACAACTTAACCTGCAACACTTTGCAGGTTAGCACTTGATTGTCTGAAAGACCGGAACAGCCGAAAGGCGATTGAGACTGTGTCGCTTAAAATAAGTGCTTTTTCTTAGCGAGAAGTAGTCTGAAAGACCGGAACAGCCGAAAGGCGATTGAGACGCCTTGCCGTCCATTGCCCACGAACCGACTTTCGTTACGAAGTCTGAAAGACCGGAACAGCCGAAAGGCGATTGAGACAGTCTCACTTGTAGGAGACACCTTTTTTCCTTTTTACCTCGGCTCGTGTCTGAAAGACCGGAACAGCCGAAAGGCGATTGAGACCCTATACTGCCGTCGTCATTCGCGTAAAATTGCAGACGGTGTCTGAAAGACCGGAGCAGCCGAAAGGCGATTGAGACCCAAGCACGAGAACGGCGCTTTGCTTGCAATCTTAATTACATCGTCCGTCTGAAAGACCGGAACAGCCGAAACCGGTGGGGAGGATTCGCAGGCTGGAAGCCCGCGCTACTTTCTTTTGGGGCCGGAAGACGTAAACATCCGGCCTTTGAGTTCTTCGAGTCTTCGAGCCTTTGAGGTGAATCCCGCGGTGGGTGCTAGAATTCGTTTTGCAGCAATGTTCTTGCGGATTCGGAGCCGAGTTCCGCGGCCTTTATGAGGAGTTTCCTGGCCAGTTCCCGATCTTTTGTTACGCCTTTCCCGAGCAGCAGGCAGCGGCCGTATGCCGCAAGACCCCGCGTATCTTCCGCCAGTGCCGCTCGCCGGTACCATTGGGCGGCGGCCTTCATGTTTGACGAGGTGCCGACACCTTCTTCATAATGGTACCCCACGTTGTACATGGCCGGGGCATACCCGTTCTGTGCGGCTTTTGTGAACCATTCGAGTGCCTTACGGCTGTCTTTCTTTGTTCCCCTTCCCACGGCATATGCAACACCGAGGCTGAATTGGCCCAGATTATTGCCCTGTTCCGCGGCCCGCTGGTGCCATGCAAAAGCGTCCTCCAGATTGCGTTCCACGCCGTCGCCTTTCAAGTACCTGTTGCCGAGAGCAACCTGTGCCTGGGCGTAGCCTGCTTCGGCGGCTTTCCTGTACCACTTCAGAGCTTTACGCGGGTCGCGAGTGAGCCCGATGCCTTTGTCGTAGCAGAACGCTATTTTTGCGGCGGCTTCCGGGTCGTCATTGCCCGCCGCGATCCACAACCAACTGAGCATTTCAGCATAGTTTTGCGGGACCCCTTCGCCGTCCCGGTAACAGTCCGCGAGCCGAACCTGCGCGCGTGAATCGCCGCGTTCGGCTGCCTGCTTGAGATACTCGACGGCCTTCCGGGGCTTCCGTTCCATGCCGAGGCCTTGCATGGTGAACGTTGCCAATTTGCGAAGGGCGCCGGTATGGCCTTTGTCGGCGAGTTTCCGATAGTACGAACGTGCGCGCTCGTAGTTCCCGGCTGTTTCATAACTTAGTGCTGCGTTCAGCTGAGCTTCCGAGACACCTTGCGCGGCGGCTTTTTCATACCACTCCAGTGCCGCGGCAGGGTCCTTGTCGACTCCGTATCCGGCATCCAGGCAAACGCCGTAGTTGAATTGTCCAAGCGGGTGTCCCTGTTTGGCTGCCTCCTGGAACCAGTGAGCGGCTTGCGCATAATCCTCGTCCACACCACCGGAACCGTCGAAGTACATTTTTCCCAGTGTGACCTGGGCGCCGGCACTCCCTTTGTTTGCCATTGTCCGAATACGTTCCAGCGAGATTGCGTCGCGCGCGTCTTTTGTGCTTGCGGCATCATCCTTACCCTCTCCGGAGGTGGATGTACATGCCGTTGCGAACATCAGAAGGAGCATGAGTACGGCGGGCAGGCAATAGTATGTACTGTTTATGGTTTGGCGACGATCGTTTGGGTGCATGGTTGTCTCCCGCGGGTTGCAGTTGAACGTTTACGGATTTGGACATGTGTTAACGGTTGTGTTGTGTGGTCCTGGGGGTTACGCGGCCCGCCTTGCCGTATAAATGACGGCGGCAGGAAATTTTGTCATCTCCCCGTACAGTTCAAGCCATTGCGGGCTTATATAGGGGACCCTTGCCTGAATATCCGGCGCTGTCATATCGGGGATGGGCAGGGGGGCGGGCTCCAGCAGGTTGTCGATGGTCAGCCCATTCTCCCTCAACCATTCAACGATTGTGGAGATCGGCAGCGGTTGGCTGCGGGTTTCTCCGAGCCCGTTTGCTGTGCGCCGCGTGTCTTGTTTCGGGAGGAAGTAGTTTTCCAAGAACAGTCCTTTTTCCCCTTCCAGATCGATCCATTCACCGGTAAACACCGGATGGGCGGTGGCAAGAATGAACAGTCCTCCCGGTGCGACTCGTGCGGTCGCCTCGCGGACGGCCCGTTGCTGATCCGCGACAAAGGGGAGGGCAAACACACTGTGCACCACATCGAACTGCGCGCCCTTTGCGAGTGGTACGTCACAGAGGTCACCGCACAGGAGATGCACATTCACATCATGTTGCTGAGCAAGAGACCGCGCGTGGTTCAATTGTCCCGGCGAGGCATCCAGCGCAGTGCATACGGCCCCCTGTCTGGCCAGGTAGACGGAATTTTGTGCGCCGCCGCATCCCAGTTCGAGGCATTGCAGTCCGAAAAGACGCTTTGGCAGGACGTCCAGTTCGCGTGCCCCGGGAAGCAGTGGCCCCAGATGAAAATCGTTACACGAAATCCGAACGGACCCGTGGTATTCGTCCGCGGTTTCGTCCCAGTAGATACGAGTCCTTCCTACTGTGATCATTCCTCTGCAATCTTAATAGTGATATCGGCGTTTTCGCGGGCATCGTTAATGACATCATGCAGCGTCCGTTGCAGGACTTGGCGGGGCAATGCAGCTTTCAGCTCCTCCTTGGCTTCTTCAAAGGGAACACGTTCGGAGGGGATATGCTCATGCACCTTGATGATATGGAAGCCATACTTGGTGCGCACGAGGTCGCTCACCTCATCTTCTTTGAGTGAGAAGGCCGCTTCTTCAAATGGTTTAACGGTTTCTCCGTGTGCGATCTTACCGATATGGCCTCCCTCACGCGCGGAATTGCACATGCTGTGAACGCGTGCCAGTTCACTGAAAACGGCGTCTTTTTTCAAGCGTTCCTGGATGTCAACGGCCTTTTCCCTTGCGGCTTCCACCGTGGCGTTGTCTGCTTCGGGCGGTACTTCGATCAGGATGTGCGATACATCCACCCGCTCCGGAGTTTTCATTGCGTCGATATTTTCCTCGTATGCCTTCTTAAGGGCTTCGTCGGAGGTGTCCACCGACGATTGGATTGACTGTATCCACTCCTGTACGGCGACCTTCTTCGCGACGTTTTGACAGAATTGCCCTCGGGACACACCCTGATGTTCGAGTCCGGCGGCAAACTTTTCTCTGCCAACCTTCTTCTCCAAGTTCGAGACCATGGTTCCCGCCTTGTCCACGTCGGGGGTGAAACCCGCCTGTTTGCTGGCCTCGAAAAGAATTGTCTGATTAATCAGTTGCTGGGTTGCGTGCAGTGCGATTTCCCGGAGAGATTCGCGATTCGGCTTGTTTCCCTGTGCAAGGTGCGCGAGGAGTTTTGGAGAGATTGCTTCCAGGACCTGTGCGCGTGTGATGGGGGTTTCGTTATACGTGGCCACGATATCGGGCAGAAAATCAAAGAGCTGATCCAAATCCGGACCGTCGGTAGTGCAGGGGCCGGCGGCATGTGTTTGCTCCGGCCTTTCGGGGGCCGAGGTGTTTTTCTCCTGCGCGGCCACGGGGACGCACAGCGCAAGTGCGAGTATCGGTGACAACGATCGAATCAGGGACTGCAGGGGCGACATCATATCACAATTGTCCTCAAGGGTTTTGCTGGCGTATTTGGATAAGTTGATTCAGCAGGTCTCCGACCGTCGGGAACGGGACCCTCCACGGTCTGGCGGTGAATTGTTTTTTGTCAAGCACAGCCGAGGTCATAATTTCCGCGACAAAGGAGTCATCGATCTCAGACGAATGCCGCAACGTCTGTCGGGCGTACTCCAGCGCTTCCGCGGGCTTTCCCGCCGCGGCCGCAAGTCGTGCTTTCAGTTTACTTCCGGACATCGAAGCCGACGGGGCCGGGTACACGTTCTTGTATAGCTTTTTGATCACCGAATTGGGCAGCTGGTTCCAATATTTGCAGGCAATCATTTCAACAGCCTGCTGGATTGGTCGGGAAAGTGTTGTCTCTGTATCCAACGGTTCCGCCAGTGCTTCACTGTTTGTCAGGAAGTCCCGACGCAGACGGGGCAACGGATGGTCGGGATCGAGAGAGGCAATGTCCCGGAAGTGTAATTCCGCTCCGGCGTGTCCCGCCACAATGAGTTGATCGCACTGTTCGATGAGAGTGGCCACCGCAGCCTGAATTTCCTTCTTTCTCGCTTTTGCCAGCCGGGCCTCCTCCCGGTCAAGCCATGCCACATACGAGTCGGCGCGATGGAGGATGTTTCGATAACGCTCCACTTCCGCGAGAGATGCTTTGGCGGCCGCGACATTTTCGTATGGCCGACTCTCCAGATAGTGGTCAAGAGCCGCAAGTGCAGTAACTGTTTTGCTGGCCTCGATCAGCGCCGGGCTCGCACTGTGGGTGTTAATAGCCTGGGAGATGAGTTTTTCGGCGGCCGTTACGTCCCCGGCTGCAAGGCGGGCGTTTGTTGTTTTGACAACATCCCTGGTGTACGCTCGGCGAAGGGCGCGGTGTATAAAAAAATCTTCTTCCGAAATGCCTGCCAGGCGATTGAGTGCAGTGACAGCGGCCTGTGGATCATCTTTGTCAAATGCCTCGAATGCGTCACTCACAATTTGAGTTCGCACGTGATTGTATTCCGGCTCGTCCGTATCGCCGCATCCTGTCGCCAGCAAGACAGTCGCCGCGACGAGCATTGTCAGGCGTGGAACAGGGATAAAAAATGTGATTGGATTGGCAATTCGCATCACCTGCACCCAAAGTATGACGTATTCAAAATAATACAACAACATAACGGTCGGAGGTAGTTTTGCCTAGCTTACCGCGACAGGATGGCCGGCAGCCCAACGAACTTCGTGATATTCGATTGACGCGTGACTTTCAGTTTCATCCGGACGGTTCCGTGCTTATTGAGTTTGACAAGACACGTATCGTTTGTGCGGCAACCGTGTCGGATGGTGTTCCGCGATGGATGCGGGAACAAAATGTTCCGGGTGGATGGGTGACGGCGGAGTATCAAATGCTTCCCAGCGCGACACCGAAGCGGACGCGACGCGAGTCCATGCTGCCGCGCCCCGCCGGGCGAACTCTTGAAATTCAGCGGTTGATTGGACGGGCATTGCGGACCGTGGTGGATTTGGAACAATTGGGTGCCCGCACGATTCAAATTGACTGTGATGTACTGGATGCCGATGGCGGTACAAGGTGCGCCGCTATTACGGGAGGCTGTGTGGCGCTGGAGCTTGCGATGCAGCAGTTGTTTGTCGAAGGACATATCAGCAGCTGGCCGCTGAAACAACGGGTCGCGGCGGTCAGTGTGGGGGTGGTCGACGGCGAGGTCTTGCTGGATCTTGCGTACGACGAGGATTCACGGGCAGATGTCGACATGAATATTGTGATGACCGCTGGCGGGAAGTTTGTCGAGGTACAGGGCACGGCTGAAGGAATGCCGTTTGCCAGACCACAAATGAATGCAATGTTGGATCTTGCTGCCAAGGGTATCGATGAGATACTGGAGATTCAGCAAAAAACATTGGAGTGATGGGCAACCACGCGGAGAAATAAACCATGCACTACAGAGCACATGCAGCGACCGTTTTAAGCCTGATGCTTGTGGCGACCGTCCCGGGCAGAGGCCAGGGCGGGAGTGACGCCGAAGGTCAAAGCAGTATCGAAAACAGGGTCTACACATCCGTCGCTGTGCACGGGGGCACGATAAGCAGCGTCACGGTTACGGACAAACCCGTCAGGTGGGTGGATATGGAAACGGTCCTTCGAAAGGGGATGTTTACTGCCGGTGGAACGGATCTGGACGCTGAGGGTGACCGATATCCCGCCGAGGGACGGGCGTATGTGATTTTGACTGTGGAACTCGACAAAGGGATGTCGCTTGGGAGGTATGACTATGTGCTGAATATGCACGGGCAGACACATGAATGTCTGGCCGTTACCCAGGCTAATTCCGTGTTTGACCAGCGCACTTGGCAAGTAACATATGAGGACACCGGTCCTCTAGTAAAGATGCTCTTTGAGGTACCGCGGCCGGAACAAGCCGTTAAAGCTACGCTCGTGCCCTCCCTGTCAACGTCACTGGAACTTTCGAATGTTGAGATCACTATTGTTCCCGCAGCGACATCCGAACCAGCCGAAGACGAGGCGGAACCTCCGGAGGCGGCACCGGAAGAGCCAGCTGCAGGCCCGGTGGCAGGGGGTGACGAAGGGGCGGGTGAAGCCCCGGCCGAAGAAGCTCCCGCCCCTGAAGAACCGGAAGTAAAACCGGTGCCTGAAAAGCCGGTCGAAGAGACACCCGAAAAACCTGCGGCCACTCCGGAAGCGGCACCCAAGGAGGAGCCTGAGAAAGCCACGCCACCGAAGAAAGAACCCCAACCGAAACCGGCCCCGAAAAAGCAACCGCCTCAAAAGAAAGACGAGGGCGGTTTGGATCCCAGCCTCTGGGAATAGATTCCACGGAAGGACAGTGCAATGGAATGGTACTATGTGCGTGAGGGTGAACGGATCGGCCCGGTGTCGGAAGACGACTTCCAGCGGTTGGTAAGCGATGGGACAATTACGCCGGACACATTGGTCTGGCACGAGAACCTTGACGAATGGGTGCCCTATCGGTCGGTTTCAGGGAAATCCCAGTTGAAGCTGAAGCGACCGTCGGAGGGGGCAGCCCGAGACGCGGCGTGCGTCGAATGTGGTCGCCTGTTCCCCGTGAGCGAAATGGTTGAGTATGAAGGGCAATGGGTGTGCGGGGACTGTAAAACCGCCTTTTTCCAACGCCTCAGAGAAGGTGCTGTTTCGCCGCGGTATATGGTTTACGGCGGATTCTGGATTCGAGCCGGAGCCAAGATCATTGACGGTCTCATAAAATGGGTCGTGAGCGTTGTTATCCAAGTCCTGGCGGCCGGAGTTTTCGCCGGTTTTCCCGCCGCTACGGGGCGGTCTGGCCAGGGAACGGGGGCGGCGGAAATGGCAATGGTCGCTGTCAATATTGTGGCGGCCCTTTTGCAGTTTGCGATGGCCATGGCATACGACACGTTTTTCGTCGGTAAATTCGCGGCGACCCCGGGCAAAATGGCATGCGGCCTCAAAGTAGTAACCGCGGACGGTGGCCGCGTGACGTATCTGCGCGCTCTGGGGCGTCATTTTGCGGAATACCTCAGTATGCTTACGTGCTACATCGGGTATATAATAGCGGCATTCGACGATGAGAAACGGACCCTGCACGACCACGTGTGCAGCACCCGCGTAATTAAGAAGTGACCAGTGTCCTGTCGTTTAGATAAGCCCGAAAAGCCCCCCTATCGTTCTGCCGTATTACCGTGAAAGCCACGTTGGAGATGCGTCGAGGAGAAACAGGGAGTCCTCGGTTGGCTTTAGCGCGTTCGGCGGATATGGTTTCCGAGAGTCACCAATTATAATAGAGAGGATTGATCCTCACGTTTCAGCTGATCGATACAGGAGGCAGGGGTGGCGACCTTGATATGTCCAAGCTGTTCGCAGGCGCTTCCATCCCCTGGGGAGGGCGGTTCCCGGCTTGTAACGTGCGTCAAATGCGGACGTGAGACGCTCGTGCATATTTTCCCTGCGTTCTGGCGTCAGTCAGATTCCGTCCACAGTCCCGGCGGTCTGTTGAGTTCCGACGAATGTGCGTGTTATTATCATCCCGCGAAACCGGCTTCCCATGCGTGCGCAAATTGCGGTCGCTTCATCTGTCAACTGTGTGAAGTAATGATTGGAGACCGTCTGTTGTGTCCTAAGTGCGTGTCTTCCCGTGCTCAGAATAAATCACCTGAGATGGAGAGCAGTCGATTCCTCTATGACAACTTGGCTTTGGTGCTTGCCGTCCTGCCGATCTTCACGATATGGCTTACTCTGATTACGGCGCCCGCGGCTCTTTTTGTGTGTATCCGTTATTCGAATATGCCCTGCAGTCTTGTGCGGAGGTCGCGCTGGCGTTTTCTAGTGGCGTTTCTTGCGGCGCTCGCCCAGGTTGTCGGGTGGGGCATTTTAATTGTGTTTCTGGTGGCGCTCTAACCGATTGGCATTGAATACTTATGGCGACTGTATCGGCATCATCGACCGATAACCGTTACCGGCGGATACGCGGGCACAAGCTCAAGAAGCCTCGTTTGCTCACGATTTCTCAACCGCGGTCATCAATCTGGCTGGCGTCGGATCATTTACTGCACGTTGAGTGGCATTACCTTTCAGAATCGTACCGGCGTTTCTATTTTCGGGACATTCAGGCAATTTTGATTCAGCGAACCAAGCTAGGATTGGTGCTGACTATCTGTTATTGTTTGTTGATTCCCTTGTTTTGCCTGGGATTGTTTATCCTGGGTTATGCCCCAAAAGTATTTTTTGGGAGCCTTGCCGCGACCATGATAGTACTGCTGATCGTTAATCTGCTGCGCGGTCCCACATGTGTCTGTGTGATTCAGACCGCGGTACAGGCCGCGAAATTGTCAGCTGTCAGGCGTGTACGGACGGCGGAGGGATTACGGCTGCTCCTGTTTCCGCGTATTGAGGAGGCGCAGGGGGAGTTGACCGTGCCTGGGGTTAGCGATCAGGCGCCTGCCACGTCCGAGCCAAGGCCATCCGGAAAGCAGCTGCAAAACAGCCGGGCGCGACCGTTTGCGACGACGGGCGATCCGGATGCTGACACTGACTCGGCGGTCGCCGGGTGGAACCGCCTCCCACATTTAGGTGATCCGGATGGTGTTGCTGATTCGCAGGTTGCCGGGGGGAACCGCCTCCCACGTTTGGATGAGTCAGGCGCTGGCGTTGAGCCGCCTCCGCTTCCGAGGAGTCGCCAAGGTTGTGGATATCGCGGGGCTTTTCATGTGGCCTTATTTGGATTACTCACGGGTGTCGGATTGTTGTGGATAGTCAGCCTGTTAACGGATGCTGCATGGATTGCTTTGTGCGCGATTGCATGTGCAGGTTGTGCTTTTTGCATGGCCATCATGGCGCTCATTCGTCAGGCAAGCTCCGCCGTGCCCCACTTCGCGCGGCGTTTCACTTGGGGGGGGCTGGTCTACATTGTTTTGTGTGGTGTGTTCACGTACGTATTCTACATGGTCATGGTACTGGAACACCCTGGGGCGACGCGCAACCCGCTCAGCCTTCTTGCTATCATAGCCAGGCAGGAGATTCAGGGATCATCGTTGCTTTTGCCGGCCGTATTAGCTCTCGGGGTCGTATCCCTTTTTCTGGGAATGGGCGGTTTGCTGTCGTTTTTGACGGTACGCCATACGGGTGCCACAGTATCTGACAACCGACGAACCACTCATGAATAACGGGACCAGATCTGTCATTCGGCAACGCTGTTTCAATCATGCTGCGCGTGAGGCCGTGGCGCGATGTCCGGAGTGTGGACGGTTTTTCTGCCGCGAGTGTATTACCGAGCATGGTGACCGCGTGCTGTGTGCAACATGTCTTGCACGTTTTACTGAAGAAACGGCGAAGTCGTCGGGGAGTTTCCAGTTTTTGATGGCGGTCATCCAATTGCTGTCGGCTGTCCTGATATTGTGGTTTGTTTTCTATTATGCCGGTCAGATCCTTCTGCGGATTCCATCCGCTTTCCATGAAGGCACCCTTTGGAGCACGCGCGAATGAGAGGTTTTTCCCAGCGCAAAGGTGTTTTCCGAGAGCGCAAAGAGCCTTCGGCGCAACGGTTGGTTTCCGAGGCGTTTCACGGTTTGCGCGGCGCGGACGCGGGAACCCTTCTGACATACTACATTGGGGCCTGTCCGTTTGTGCTGTTTCTCCTTTATTTTGTGGCTGATATGAGCCGCAGCGCCTTTGCTGCTCAGCGGTGTGGATGGGAGTCGTTGTGTTTAGCCGTCTTATTTGTATGGATGAAGGCTTGGCATGTCTTTTTCACGGTTCGCATGGTGGACCGCCGGCGGAACGTGCCGGTTACACGCGTGTCTCTTCGCCGGCTTGTAAGGGTGGCGCCCGCGCAGGGGGCCCTGCACTGCACGGCGGCGGTGGTTTTACCCATGGCATTCCTGGCGGCCTTACCCTTTGCCTGGGCGTATGCCTTCTACCATCATGTGACGGTCTGTGGGCTGACGGGTGAAGCACGTATGGGGGCCGTCCGAAGCGAGGCGTGGAAGCACGCTTTGGAATGGCCGCGACAGAACCATATAATTGTGTTTGTGATCAGCATTTTTGCGCTTTTTATTTTTGTTAACCTTTATCATGCCTTTGTCTTTCTGCCGCTGGTACTCCAGCGGTTTTTAGGAGTCGAGTCCATCTTTACGGGCGGAGTTCATCATTTTTTTAATACGACGCTTGTGTCGGTAGTGATCGCCATGACCTACCTGTGCATTGATCCACTGGTCAAGACCGTGTATGCGCTGCGCACCTTTTACGCCCGGGCGGCGTCCGACGGGGCGGATCTGCTTTCCGATATCCGTCGTTTGCGGGGGGCCGCCGTTGTCCTGACGGTTTTTCTCTGTCTCCTGTCGGCCGGCTCCCAAGCCGGTCGGTTGACTGTCGCCCGGTCCGGCGGCATACGGTCTTCAGAATTATCTGTTCCACCTTCTCAACCCAGGGAGTCAACGCGGGCTTCAGGCGTTCAGCCCCCCGTCGCCGCACTTGTTTCCAACCAAAATGAGATCTCCGGTTTGCGCGAGAAATCCCGCAGGTTGGACAAGGAGATTTCAGCTGTTATCCGGCGTCCGGAATACGCTTGGCGGTTACCTCGTTCGGGCGTTCCGCGGGAAACCGGTTTCGTAGCGGACGCCCTGGATTTGATGGGTGCCTGGCTGCGAGATTTCAGCCGGTGGATTCGGGAGTGGGTTTTGAGACTTTCCGATTGGTGGCGCCGGTTGTTTGGGCGGGACGAGGATGCGGGCGCGGGCGGAACATGGGGCTTCGGTGACTGGCGGACAGTGAGTTGGATCGTGCTTATAAGCGCGGTTGTGACACTGGCTGCTTTCGGGATCGTCTGGTGGTTGCGTCGGCGTAAGCAGGCTCGGAAAGGAATCGTTGACGCGGAAACCGTTGCTGCTCCTGAGGCACCTGACGTGAGCGATGAATCTGTATCGGCCGCTGACATGCCCGACGACAAGTGGGAGAGGCTGGCGCACGATCTTCTGCAACAGGGCCGAAACCGTCTGGCTCTTCGCGCCCTTTTCTTTTCGATGCTGGCATTCCTGGCGCGGCAGCGGTTGGTGTCGCTGGCTACGTTCAAGTCGAACCAGGACTACCTCCGTGAATTAATGCCTCTCGCGCATGCCTTGCCGACGGTTCCGGACGCATTCCTCAGAAATACGGCGCGTTTGGAACGCGTGTGGTACGGACGTCACCACGCGACAAAGCAAGTTGTGGAGGCGTTTGTAGAGGACATGAAACGTATCAAGGGACACAGCCAGTCCTCGTCTTCCGACGACAGGCAGTGAGGTTCTTGCATGGTAGTCGATTCGTTAACCGCTGAGCAGTCATAATATGAGACGCAACGTCCTTACAGCCTTTCTGCTTTGCTCTCTGGCGGTTTCCATGCTGCTTGGGCTGGGAATCCTGCTGCATATGCGTTTCTGGCGGGGAGATGTTTATCCTCCGTATTCGTCGCTGCGTTCCGATCCGATCGGAACCCGGGCGTTAGTCGACAGCCTGGGGCGATTGCCGAGTGTGAGTGTTCGGCGGATATTCAAGCCCTTGTCCAGAGTCGATCTGCACGGAGAGACAACACTGTTTTACTTTGGTGTGTCGCCAGGATTTGCATTGGAAGAACGGGAGATGCGTGATCTGACGCGGTTTGTGTACGGCGGCGGACGACTTGTTATTGCATTGCGAGGTCAAAGCGGCACGTTGACACCGGAGACACCGGTTCAGATACAGGCAGCCCCTGCCAAGGAAGATGCAGGCGATGGCGGAGACGCCTCCCGCGATGACGGTGAGGGGGGGCGCGACCAGATGGATTCAAATCCGGATGCAAACGCTCCAAAAGGGGGGCAGCGACATGATGAGGCGCTTCCAAGACCTGACGAATGGAGGCGAGTTCCTGTAGTGGCCCACTGGGACGTTGCTGTGTCGGAACTGCCGGAGGCAGAGAGAGGCTCTGGTGAAGCCAGGCGGATGACCACGCCCGATGCGGGACTTGCAAGGACCATTCCATGGCATGCGCAGTATTTCTTCAGTGAATCGGCGCGGGAGTGGAGCGTTGTTTATGCACTCATGGGGTCCGAGAAGCGTCCCGTCGTGCTGCGGCGCAATGTCGGTGAGGGGGCCATTGTTCTTTGCGCGGACTCGTATTTGTTTAGCAACGAAGCCATGCGCGGCGACCGGACTCCCACCTTCCTGCAATGGATCTCGGGAGGCCGTTCGCGCATTGCGGTGGACGAGACACATTTCGCAATCCAGGTGCACACGGGAGTTGCGGCGCTTGCACGAGAGTATGGTCTGGTTCCTTTCGTTGTTGCTCTGCTTGCGCTGTGTGCCTTGTTCGTCTGGCGAAATGCAGTGGGGTTGGTGCCGCCTTGCCCGGACGACGACGGCAGAAGAGATGGTGCGGTTGCGGCCGCGAAATCGTCGTTCAGCGGTTTGGTTTCGCTTCTGCGGCGTTCCGTCAGCCGCGATCGACTGGTTGAGGTATGTGTTCGCACGTGGCGACAGACGCTCCTGTCCTCACGGGCGGACGCCGATGAACTGGAGCAAACCGTAGGCCAGACTGTCGAGCGCTGCAGGGAGAAGCATCTCTCTCCACGAGATACATATATCGAGTTGCAGAACGAACTGAAAGAAAGGATGAAGCCATGGAATCGGAAGCCACATTCCTGATGCGCGCCCTGCGCGCGGCGCGTGAGGAGATCGGTAAAGTTATCATCGGGCAGGGTGAGGTGATCGATCAGGCGCTAGTGGTGATATTGGCGCGTCAGCATGCCTTGGTCGAAGGGGTCCCCGGCATTGCCAAAACATTGCTGGTACGAACCCTTGCCTGTGTGCTTGGAACCGAATTTGCGCGCATACAGTTCACGCCGGACTTGATGCCGGCGGATATCACGGGGACGAATGTGTTTGACATGCGGGCCAGTGAGTTTTCGCTGCTGAAGGGGCCGATTTTTACCAGTTTTCTGCTGGCAGACGAAATCAATCGGGCACCGGCTAAAACTCAGGCGGCACTGTTGCAGGCAATGCAGGAACGCGATGTCACGATTGACCGGCAAACGTACCGGTTGGCCGAAGACTTCACTGTGTTTGCCACCCAGAATCCGATTGAATACGAAGGGACGTATCCGCTTCCAGAGGCGCAAAAAGACCGTTTCATGATGAAAATAGTCATGGATTACCCGAGCAAGGAACAGGAGACGCAATTGGCGACGCGCATGCTTCATCGGGCTGATACTCCGGAGAGCGTGCTCGCCGCGGGCGTCGTCAAGCCCGTCTTGCAGGCTTCCGAGATTCTGCGCTTGAGAGAAGCACTGGAAAACATTACCGTGCGGGACGAACTCGTGACTTACGTGGTGGATATTGTGCATACAACGCGGACCACGCCAAGTCTTCTAGTGGGTGCGGGGCCGCGCGCTACGCAGGCGTTGTTGTTGGCCAGTCGTGCGTATGCCGCGGTTCAGGAGCGTGATTTCGTGACACCGGACGACATAAAGGCCATGGCAGTGCCGGTGCTTGAGCACCGCCTGGTCCTGCGTCCGGAATTCGAGATCGAAGGCGTTACCGCGCGTGAAGTTATCGAGAACCTGCTCAGCGAGCATCCCGTCCCCCGTTGAAAGCCCAATCTCTGCATGACTGTTTCGGCGCGCAGATTCATTATTCTTCCGTCACCACTGATGCCGCCGACTTTTCGAGTTGCACTGCTTGACATTAAGAATGCGCCGCAGTAGACTTTACAGGGTTTATTGACATGTCAACAAGAAGGTCTTTCCCCTGGCGCATGCCGTGTACAGCACCTTCGCCAACCATGGAGGTCACCAGAAAAACCATGAAGCACAGAGGCGCGGTCAAGGAGACAACCGGAAACAGTCAGTCCAGGCGTAGTTCCAACCCGAGCAAAAAGAGGAGTTCAACCATGCAACGCATCGCAAACGTTCTTGTCGTAATCGCACTTTCAATCGCAACAACAACGATTTGTTTGGAGGCCGCCACCTTCAACGGCGCCGGTGACGACACCTGGTCCAGCGACGGCAACTGGGATGGCGTCGCGCCGACCACGGGTGAAGACGTGACCTTTGACGACGACGGCACCGATGACGGGACAGGTGCGGTTACAAACACGGTTGATCAGAATTTCACCATTGGGAAGCTCCACTACAATAATATCTACGAGTTCACCGCCGATGGCAGCGATGTGACCTCACAGAATACCTCCACCAATTGGCATCACACGCAGATCAACAGTGATACAACACTTACGGTGACAGGCAATTTCATTATCGGCAGCTCGGACCGGCCGAACTCGGCTGATGGAGATGCTGTTGACGACGACAAAGACGTCGGTGATGTGGACAGCTACGTTAAGATCAGCGGCGCCGGCAAACTGGTTGTCAACAACTCTGGAGAAGTCCGTATTGATCCTCTGACGGACTGGTATAATCAGGGGTCCGTTACCACTCTGGACATGAGTGAACTGGCCGAGGCGGACATTACCACCGGCAACTTCGTTGCTGGGTATGGCGGCACGCATGTCAATATCTGGACTGCCGCTAAGACGACGATTACCGCTGACGCGTTTGGGCTAGGCGGCTGGAATGATGGGCCCTATGTGCGGCTGGGTGAGGAGACCATACTGAATGTCGACAGTTTTCAGCCGTGTGGCGGCTTCACGGAGGTGGATAATTGGGATGCCACAATCATCATGCAGAGCGACCTGGTCAGTCCGAGCGTAACCCTTCGCGGGAAAGATGGCGGCAGCAGTGAGGGAAACATTTACCTGGGCGGCGTGAATCGGGTTGTGAATTGGGGAACTGTTTCCATGAATCTGAACGGCGCGTCCCTCGATGGCCAGTTGAATGATTTTGTCGTAGGAACGGATGTCAAGAGCACGTACTGGTACTACGGCAATGGAAGCGCCGCGTTTTCCTTTGATGGCGGGACGATAGAAGCCCAGACCGTAAAAGTCGCCGAGGTCGTTGCGAATAGTCAGTATGACGGTGCGGGATATGTGAAAGGCACTCTGAATGTAGGGTCTGACGCCACCGACGGCGGCACCCTCATTGCCGATAGCATTCTAATCGGTGTTAACGATTCATTTGCGGAAAACACTGCTATTAGCGGTCGGGACAACGATGGCCGGGTCAACGGGACCCTCAATCTCAGAGGGGGCACGATCCGTGCCACCCTGATTGCGGATGGTGGTGGGAAAGGAACCGAGGGCGACGATATCCGCGTTTTCAACTGGGACGATGGTACGATTGGGAATAAATCCGGTACAGATCTCAGTATTACCCAGGCCATTACGCTGACGGATCTGGCGGCGGACGGCGATGATACGCGTACCTTCGATGTTGAGTCGGGCCACAGCATTACGGTGGACGCAGCGATCGGCGAGTCAGGCGTCAATGGCGGCATTGCCAAAGATGGCGATGGCACGTTGTTTTTGAACGGCGAAAATACGTTTACCGGTGCTGTTACGGTAAACGCGGGTACGCTTGGCGGCACAGGATCCGTGGATGGCAATGTCACGTTTACAAGTACAGGGACGCATCTTGCTCCCGGTGCAAGCATCGACACGTTTGACATTGACGGTGATCTTACCCTGGTGGACGGCATGGCCTACGACTGGGAGATCACGTCGGAAGCCTTGCACGACCTAACCGCAATGACGGGGAATCTGATCATTCCGGATAACGCCACCGTCACACTGAATATCTCGCTATATGAACTGCGGAAAACCTCAGCATCCGGCATCGAGCTGTTCACGTACAGTTTACTTGATGTGGCCGATTTCGAATCGATTATCTGGGACATCAATCTGATCGGGTCTTACTGGAAAGGGATCCCTGAAGTGGACACGGCAAGTGGCGCTTTGGTTCTTAACAACGTATCCTTTGTACCGGAACCGTCGACGGTGGCACTGGTTGGTTTGCCCCTAATGGGGCTGCTTCTGCGTCGCCGGCGTTTAGCCGTGTGATCCTGGGGGGCATGCATTTATCGGATGCGTTGTGCGCCACCGGATGAGGTTCCGGGGTGAAGGCTGACATTCTGTTGGGAAGCGGTGTAAATTTGTAAAAAAAAGTATACTATATACAGCATGTTATCACTTCGTGAATTTGCCAAAATAGCGAAAGTTTCGCGCACCACAGTGTCGAATGCTTTCAAGAAGAACAGCAATATCAGCGATGCAACCCGTGCGCGCCTCTTGAGGCTGGCCAAGGAGTATGACTTCCGCCCCAGCCCCGTGATGAGGCCGGCCGCACGGTTTGGGCTCACGCAGAGTGTCGGGGTTCTGTATCCCGGCTTTGCCGCCAGCTATTTTGACGATATTCGCCAAGGTATGCAGGTGTTTCTTCTCGAACGCGGTTTTTTACCCATTACGCTGGCGGTTCGTCCGGATACTCTGCGGCATGCGTTGAACCGGTTGGTTGATCACCGTATCGACGGGCTGGCGGTTGCATCGTGGGAGGGAGGGGGGTTGACAGACGAGGATAAGGAGCGGCTGCAAAAGCTGGCGCTACCGCTGGTGGCGCTCGGCCCGCCCTTTCCTCCCGGGTTTCCACTCACGGACAACGTTGGAACGGATGACGTGCAGGGGGGAAGGCTTGCGGCACAACACCTCCTGCAACTAGGGCATCGGCGGGTCGCGGCCTTGTCCATCACCGCGGACGTACGCGTCCGTGCGGAAACATTTCGGAATGAAATTGAGAGGGGGGGAGGATGCATTCAGGAACCCCCACCCTCGGAACAAACGGAATACGGTCAATTGCATGCGCTCTTCGACACAGCGTCTGAGACAGAGCGACCGACGGCCGTATTTGCCAATACAGACATTTCGGCGGCACGCGTTTATCAGGTTGCATCCGAGTTGGGGCTTCACATTCCGGCGGACCTCAGTGTCATCGGATATGCGAACCTCGATTTTGCTCGCATTCTTCCCCCGCCGCTTACGACCATTTGCCAAGATGGTCGCGCCGTCGGCGCCAAAGCCGGCGAGTACATTGTCGAGCGCATTGAGGGGTGCCGGGAAGAACCTCGACAGTATCTTGTGCC
>JAIPIM010000026.1 GCA_021734725.1 Minisyncoccota bacterium
TCTCTTGGTAGGTGAAATCGGCATGGGATGGACGGGGTACGTTGCGCATCTTGTCATAGTCCCCGGGGCGTTGATCCCGGTTGGCCACGAACAGCCCGACAGGGGTCCCCAGGGTCACCCCATCCTGGACACCGGAAAGAATCGAGACTTCGTCCTTTTCCGACCGCGATGTGGTGAGCAAGCTCTGCCCCGGACGGCGCCGGTCGAGCTGCGCCTGAATATCAGCTTCCGACAGTGCAACTCGGGGCGGGCATCCGTCGATCACCGCGCCGATCCCCTTGCCGTGCGATTCACCGAATGTCGTAACTCTGAAGAGTGTTCCAAACGTGTTTGACATGATCTTTCCTACACAAGGTTGAAGTGCCGAATAATTCTAATCGCCGTCTGCTCTACAGTCAGGTCCGTATTGTCAATGCAGACATCGGCGAGTAGCTCATAAATCCGATTGCGTTCGCGCCAGATGTGCGTAAGATCAGCCAAGGTTGGTTCGTTCCCAAGATACGCCGGAAAGCCTTTGGCTTTCATGCGTTCGAAAATGGCCTCTGGTTTTGCTCGAAGGTAGACGACCTTGCCCAACGCTTTCAATAGCGGCTGAACAACCGGAATTAGCGGTGTCCGGCCCCCTGTAGAGAGAATAAAACGATCACGCAGTTCGAGCTCGTGCAATGCACGCACTTCCCATTCCTCAAAGACATCCTCGCCAAGCTCCACAAACATCTCCCGCACTGCCAGCGTCCGGCCGGTCTCCGATGCGAAAAGTGCTTCTATACAGTCATCCAGATCAAAATGGTCGCAGCCCAGAATACCTGCAATGCAACAGCCAGTCGCCGTCTTGCCGGTAGATGTAAATCCTGTCACAACAATAGTCATAACTCATGCACTCTAAGCAACCATCCGGTATCATCGCCAACCATGTCCTCTTTGTCTGGCGGACTATAGAATGCGAGAAATGTAAGATTACTCTGGAGGAAAACAAACAGGAGAAGGTTGGGGGAGCACGAAGGTCGCATGTGTTGGCATGCCTTACGTGGAGGGCGGATCAGCGCCACGTTGTACCGGCGGGGCTTTATAGACATCCCCGGCCAGTTCTCGATTCCTGAATGTGCATGTAATGCGAATGCCTCCGCTTTCCGCGTGGGTCGCCAAGGATCCCCTGATGAGGCGGGCGCGGCAAGCCGCCGTGCCGAGCGCGTCATCCCGCATGAAGAGCGATTCCACCGCCGGCAGCTGGCCATCGAACCACACCGCTAGCTGTCCCTCCCCGTTGTGGGTTGTGAAACTCAAGTCAATGCGCTTGGCCCCGCGGCGCAGTGCATAGTTGAGGGTTTCCTGCGCAAACAGAAAAAGATGCGTAGCGATACCGCGGTCTTCAACAAGGGCCGTTGACGGTATGGTGCAGCGACACCTAACATTGTAATTTTCGCAAATATCTTCCGTAAGCTCACGTAGCTTACTGGCCAACGCATAGGTGTCCAGATCCAGCGGCGACAGTTGCTTGGCGAGACGTCGCAACTCAGTCACGCTGTGTCGCATGATAGATGATAACCTTTTGGCCTCACTCGCGCTGGGCTGGTTGGCCACTGCGAGTTGCTTTTCCAAGGATGCTGCAAGAAAAACCCCGCCAACAAGTTCTTGCGCCAGAGAATCTTGAAGCTCCCGTCCGACGCGATGGCGCTCGCGGCTGTTCAACTCAATAATTTTCCGATCCAGACGATCGCGCTCAGTGACGTCGTACCCGCTTATCAGGATGTGGCCGTCAGAAAGCTTGGATCGCCGCAATTCAAAGGCCTTGATCAAGCCGTTTCCCAACTCGCGCTCAACAATGCACGTGGCAAGAGTATCGCTGCAAGCCGCAGAATCGTGCTCGACAGCCAGCGAAGAAAGGGTGGCGGGGCTTAGCCAGCCAAGATCCCGCCAGTTCCGTCCCGCTAAGTCGGCCCCGTCACTGAATTCATTGACGGCAGCAGGATTGGCACTGAGAATTGTCCCGTCTCCATCCGTCACTAATATGATGTCGGATACCTGTTCCATGAGCGACTGGTAACTCGCTTCCTTCTGGTTGAGGGCATGGCGGGCTTTCCAGTGCTGAAGTGCCACCGCCGCCTGATTAAGAAATGTTTCGATAACGTCCGAGTTATAAAGGAGTCGACCACTGGCAAGCCCGATTACCGTGGACCCGCGCAAGGCTCCATCCTCGGCAATTCCCATGGCGTAGAATTCCCTGATGTTCAGCAATCGCTCAATTCCCCTCGCTGCAATCCGCGGAATACGGCCGAAAGCAATGTCGTAAAAACCGCCGTCAACCTTATGCAAGGCACCTGTCAACAGGCTCTCTCTCGCCCGCTCATTTATTTGAAAAACCGAACCGACAGGATGTTGACCGAGCAACCGCAACACAGCACTTGCATGGCCGCCCACCCCTTCCACGGCACGGCATGTCATTGTGTCGGGCGCTGGATCATAGGCGTTAACGACAATAACGCTTTCGCCGACAATCTCCCGCAGCCGCGCGGCAATGTAACGATAGATGTCCTCCTCCAGAGGGAATCTCACCAGTTCCATGGCCGTTCGGGAAATGAAAGACAGTTGGTAGGGATGCGGCCAATCCTGCTGTTCGGCCCCCGAGTTGCGTCGATTGCACGCTTTCTGTGAAGGGCCTGCGGATGCGACAAATTGCATGGTGTTCTCCTCAACGCCCCATACGCAAAAAAAACAAAGCTCCCAGTTAAACAGAACCGCGACGAATCACCGATTCCGCCTTACCGAATTCACTACAATAAAAGCTATCCGGTTGAAATACAACCCAGTCGACGGCGGCTGAATGGGCGATACGTTATATGGTTGAATACTATGCCGGAATAAGCAAGGAAAGGAAAACGATTAAAATGACCACGAAGCGAGAGCTTAATGCACCGTATTCGGGTGAGTACACGGATCACATAGCGTTTCCGTTGGGCGGAATCGGCGCCGGCATGATCTGCTTGACCGGTGTCGGTGGCCTTTCACATGTTTCGATTCGCCATCGCCCGGAGATCTATCACGAGCCTGAACTCTTCGGAACAGTGGCGATCAAAGGCGTGGAGAACGGCACGCGCGTGCTCGAAGGTCCTGTGCCGAATTGGAAGATTTACACCCAGCGCGGGGCGGGAAACGGCCTTGCCGACCGCACCTACGGCCTACCACGATTTGAACATGCCGTTTTTCGTACCGAGTTCCCGTTGGCCACGGTTACACTGACGCATCCCACCATGCCGATTGACGTCTCGGTCGTCGGCTGGAGTCCCTTTATCCCGGGCGACAGCGACAGCAGCTCACTGCCGGTCGCGGCACTCGAATACCAATTTACCAACCGCACGGAGCATCCGCTGGAACTAACGTTCGGATTCCATGCCGCCAATTTTTTGGCGATGGGCGACGGCAAGCGAGCGGTACAACCTGCACCAAACGGTTTTTCGCTGCACCAACAGGCAGACGACGAGCATCCCGAAGCTGAAGGCGCCTTTCGGGTCGAGTGCGACCATCCCAATACTGTCGTCGACTGTGCCTGGTTCCGCGGGGGGTGGTTCGACGCAAAAACCATCTTGTGGCGTAACGTCTGCAAGGCCGAGCCACTTGAGCATCCACCCCACCCAGAAGGGGACCCGGGACGCGGTGCCAGCCTGTACACACCAGTGAAAGTTGCCCCCGGAGCAACCGAGACCGTGCGCCTCAGGCTGTGTTGGTACGTACCGCGAAGCAGTTTATGCATCGGAGAGGGTCCCGGCGAAAGCTGCTGCAACGGTCAGTGCTCACCCGCCGAATCCACCCCCCACATCCCGTGGTACGCAACGCAGTTCAAGAGTATTGACGAGGTCGCGAGGCGCTGGCAGCGTGAGTATGAGGCATTGCGACAACGCAGTGAGGGGTTTCACGATGCACTCTACGGCTGCTCCCTGCCGCCGGAAGTCATCGAAGCAGTCGCGGCAAATCTGACCATCCTCAAGTCGCCCACCGTATTGCGTCAGCACGATGGACGATTGTGGGCCTGGGAAGGATGCTGTGACGAGAAGGGATGCTGCGCCGGTTCCTGCACCCACGTATGGAATTACGCTCAGGCATTGTGTCACCTCTTCCCCGATCTGGAACGGTCGCTGCGTACCACGGAGTTCGGAGAAAACCAGGACGAGCACGGCCACCAGAATTTCCGGGCCAACCTGCCGATCAGGCCCATGGCCCGACATGACCGACACGCGGCGGCCGATGGGCAGCTCGGCGGAATCATGAAAATGTACCGAGACTGGCGCATCAGCGGCGACCATGAATGGATGCGCACAATGTGGCCGCGGGTAAAGCAGAGCCTCGAGTATTGCATCAAAACATGGGACCCGGACCACACGGGAACACTCGTAGAACCACACCACAATACCTACGATATCGAATTCTGGGGGCCGGATGGAATGTGCACGAGTTTCTACCTGGGTGCCCTCGAAGCAGCCCGGCGTATGGCCGAATCCCTCGAAGACGATGCCGCGGCCACCTATCGCAAACTTCATGAACGCGGAAAAGATGTGATGGAAAAAGACTTGTTCAACGGCGAGTATTTCATTCAGCACATCCGCTGGGAAGATCTGCGTGCACCCGATCCGACGGAAGCGCCAATGCTCGCCGGCGGAGGCTACTCCCCAGAGGCACGTCGCCTGCTGGAAAAAGAAGGCCCCAAATACCAGTATGGAAACGGATGCCTGAGCGACGGCGTGCTCGGCGCCTGGCTCGCCCGCGTCTGCGGCCTGGGCGATATCCTGGATCCAGAAAAAGTCAGGAGCCACCTGCTCAGCGTACATCGCCACAATTTCCGCCCGGATCTCAGCGACCACGCTAACCCGCAGCGACCGACGTATGCCCTCGGCCATGAAGCCGGACTGCTGCTCTGCTCCTGGCCGAAAGGCGGTGAGCTGTCACTGCCGTTCGTGTACTCGAACGAAGTCTGGACCGGCATCGAATATCAGGTGGCCGGCCACCTGATATTTATGGGATGCGTGGAGGAAGGCCTCGAAATTGTCCGGGCCGCTCGCTCACGCTATGACGGCAAAGTGCGGAATCCATTCGACGAATACGAGTGCGGACACTGGTACGCGCGGGCATTGTCGAGCTACGGATTACTGCAAGCCCTCGGCGGCGCATGGTACGATGCCGCGGATAAAACGCTTGACCTCACACCGACCGTAAACGGCGATTATGCCGTGATGCTCAGTACCGCCACGGGATACGGAACAGCCGGAATCCGAGATGGCAAACCGTTTGTCGACGTCCGCGAAGGCACCATTGACGTCTCCACGATTCGTCAATGACCCCCAAAAAGCATTCAGAGAAGCCTCAAAAAGACGCAAAAGCAACGCCCCTTGCCTCAAGAAATATTCAACCTCTTGCGGCATCGCGACCATTTGCGTCCCAATGCCTTGGTTAAGCACAAGACATCAAGATGTTTGAACCTGAGGCCGGAACATCGGTGACCGAAGGAGGTGTGTCAGAGTTCCGTCTTCAGACGGCAGTTGCAGCGAGCTTCAGCGAGTGGGCGGTTTCCGGGATCGTTGCTCTGCCGGGCCACCGTAGACCAAAATGTGTCGAAAGCCACAATATCACGATGCTGGCTTGACAACGAGGGCATAGCCAGGCACATTACGATAGATAAAGATTCATCAAAGATAAACGATGGAGTCGCCAGCATGCCGGGTAGCGATATCATTCAATCATTGGCCGCGGGAATGGATGTCCTCGTGTTCCTGGCCGAAGCCGAGAACGGACTGCGCGTCAAAGACGTGGCGGAAAAAGTGGGGGTTAAACCGGCGGTGGCGCACAACCTGCTGCGGACGCTCAGAGTCAAAGGGTTCGTGCAGCGCGACATGCGCGCGCCAGTCTACCGCCTGGGACCCCGGCTTGCCGAAATACTGTCGCGTCAGAATGGTCAAGCCTTGTTTCAGAATGTTGAAAATGCCATGAGCTCACTGCTTTCAGCGCTGCCGGACGCGACCATCACGTTCACTCAGCCCCTGAATGGTGAAATCATGGTGGTGCGGCGATTGAATGCGAATGATTACGGGATTGTTCAAAAACCGTCGGGGTTTTCACTGGGTCTGTACGCCAGCGCGTCGGGGCTCGCGATGATGGCGTTCTGCTCCGAGGAATGCTATCTGTCGTTGCAGCAGCACCATCCGTTTTTGGACGAGGGGGGCCATATCTGGTCGCCGCCGGCAACGTTCGATCAGTGCCTCGACAAGATACGACGCCAGGGACATGCGGTTCACCCGTACGTGGATGAAAAACGGTTGGCGGTCGCTTGTCCGATATACGATGAAAGGCATCACCTGACGGGGGTGTTGGGCGCATCGCGAACCGCGGCGAAAGGTCAGACGTTTGACGATGACGCACTGGCGACGACGATCGAACACTTGAAAGCAGCGGCGATGCAGGTCTGCCCAAAGGACGGAACGCAGCAGAACAAAGCCTCATAAAAGAAGGGACAAAACCATGTCAAACACGTCAGATAAGAATTCACGAATCCAGCGTGAAATGGGACAAAAGGATTTGGACCACGATCCGAAAAAGGCGGCGGATGCGATCAAACGTCAAGCGCTGGCACTCGGTGCCGATTCGGTCGGCATCGGCAACATCGAGCGCTGGGCGAACGCACCGACGCAGATGGATCCGAAGCAGATCATGCCGGAGTGCAAAAGTATCATCGCCATGGCCTTCCGGGTCATGCGCGGCAGCATGCGCGGTATCGAGGAGGGTACGTTCTTCAGCAATTATTCGTCCATGGGCTACGGCGGCATTACCTATCTGTACATGCCGATGACCGTGATCAACCTGTGCAAATACATCGAAGATCGTGGATACGAAGCCCTGCCCATGGGGCACCAGAGCGATTGGCGCGGTATCGACGCGTATTATACGGGCGCCCAGGGCGGTGGTCGTCTCAAAAGAGACTACAGTCGTCCGGTGGCACCCGGGCGCGCCGCTCCCGACGTGATGATTCACCTGCGCATTGCCGGCTACCTGTGCGGACTCGGAGAGATCGGCTACAGCATGATGTTGCTCACCCCTGAGTTCGGTCCGCGTAACCGCATCGGGGTCATTCTGACCGACGTGGAGCTGGAACCGGACCCCATCTACGACGGCCCGCAACTGTGTAACCGCTGCATGGCCTGCGTGCGGGACTGTCCGACCGGCGCAATCAGCCGCAACGAAACCGTCAAGCTGAATCTGGCCGGCAACGACGTCGAGTTCGCGAAAATCGACTGCGATGCATGCAACCGCGGATTTCGCGGTGCCGAGGAAACGGGCCGCGAACTGCCGGAAGACAAACAATACATGAACCCGACCACCAAACCCGGGTTCTGGAGCCCGTTCCACAAAAAGCCTCACAACCTCTACAATACCGGCCAGGCGGTCGGTGGTGCCAGAGGCTGCACTCGCGCCTGCATGGTTCAGCTCGAAAAGCGCGGTGTGCTGCGGAACAAGTTCAAGGACGAGTTCCGGCGCCGGCCGGAGTGGCGGGTGGACTGGAGTACCGATCCGGAATACCCCGCGGATGTGGCGATGCCGGGCGAACCCGTGATCGGTGAAGGCGGAAACAGCGCCCGCGCCAAATGCGCGGGAAGCGACCCCGCCGACAAAGTGGATTAAGCAATTCGCCGCGGCGAACGGAACAAGCTTTCAGGTGTCAGGCAAGATTTTGACGAACCACGAACGAATAGGTTTCAGCAGACACAAATACCAGTCCCCTGGATGGTTCCCGAAACCTGAAACCTGAAACCCGAAACCTCGGATTACGGCCAGATTGAGTTTTAGAGTAGACTCACACCTGAACGCTGAAACCCCGGAGGTAATCGTGAACTTCGCAATTGGCTATCAGCAGACCGACGATGCCGGGACCAACGGCTTTGTCGGGCTTGTCGACGATTATCGCGAGCATCTGGCCGAAGTCTATTTCCCCTGGGTGGGAACGGCTTCCGGGCGGGCGGTCCTGGGACGCCGGCGCGGAGCCGTCGATTGGAACGCCCAGCAACGGCTGGAAGACGATCTGAAAGCAATTCGGAAACGGGGCATCAAGCTCGACTTGCTGTTCAACGCCAATTGTTACGGCGGCCGTGCCGTCAGCCAGCATCTGCAGCATGAAGTCGGTTCTATACTCGACCACCTGGAAGAAGTGGCCGACGGCGTTGACATCGTCACCACCACGAGTCTGACCGTGGCGCGGACGGTGAAGAAGTACTTCCCGGACATCGAGGTGCGGGCGTCCGTGAACATGAAGCTCGAAAGCACGGAAGCCATGAGCTATGTGGGCGGGCTGTTCGACAGTTTCTACCTCTGCCGCGATGTGCAGCGTAATCTCGATTACGTCCGGCAGGTTAGAGATTGGTGCAACACAAACGGCAAGGGGCTGTGCCTGTTGGCCAACTCCGGGTGTCTGTACCGCTGCCCCGGCCAGATTTTCCACGATAACATGGTCGCGCACGAACCGGAGATCGATGAGATGAAGAACATCGAGAACTGGACGCCGCACGTCTGTTGGAATCTCTATCGCAAGCGCGAAAACTGGCCCGCCATTCTCAAGGCGACCTGGATTCGCCCGGAAGACCTCCACCACTACGAGGGACTGACAGACGTGATCAAGCTCGCCACCCGCATGCACTCGCGGCCGCGAGCGGTGCTGGAAGCCTACACCAGCGGCCGCTGGCGCGGAAATCTCCTTGACCTGTTCGAACCTGGATTCGCCCCGGCCTTCGCACCATATGTCATCGACAACGAAAAGTTCCCGGGCGACTGGTTCGCGAAAACCTCGACCTGCAACCGTTCCTGCCAGCAGTGCGACTACTGTGCCCGAGTCCTCGAACATGTCCTGATGGATGCCAGCGGTGAGCGCGATAAAAACAATGAATCGACATGAAACAGCCTAATGTACTCTTCCTGTACACCGATGAGCAGCGTTTCGATACTTTGGCCGCCTACGGCAATGAACAGATCGAAATGCCGAATTTAAATCGGATCCGTATGAAAAAGAAAATATTTTCGGGCGTTCCGAACTATCGGAATTGACGAATGATTTGCTGACACGTTTGCGTCAGTGGCAGAAAATGACGAATGATGCGGTTGTGCTGCCGAAACGGTAGCCGATGCCATTTTCCTGAATCCGTGAGAAAACAACCGGCAAAAAGGACTTTTACCTTGCATGCAAGCAAGTTACACAAAAACAGGGTCTTAACCCGTTGGGTAACGGGCATTTTTGCCGGCTGTTTTCCCGCAGGGGATTTTCCGTAGCACTGCATCTGCTTCCAAGCCTGTGCCTTGCGGTACGAAGTACAGCGGCGGCTTGCCTTGAAAACATATACAGCACTACGGAAAATTCACGAATTCAGGATTTTCTTTATTGCGATCCGTCCCGCTGGTGTTCTGATTAAAAATATCGATTTAGCTGCACAAAGCGTTTACCTTAATCTTTCGCCCTCATCGATCCCATGGGATACTTGCGGAAAAAGAGGGCGACCGCTGCCGGCCGTCGCCTACGTCGCTGGCACGGGCGAGCTCAAGGATTATGGTGGTAAGCTATGAAACCGATCGATGTATGCGCTGCGGTGATCGCTCGCGGAAATCGTCTGTTGCTGGCCCAGCGCCCGAACGGCGTACACCTGGGAGGCAAATGGGAGTTCCCGGGTGGTAAAGTGCATCGCAATGAAACCAGGGAAGAATGCATTATCCGGGAAATTCAGGAAGAACTGAACCTGGAGGTACGCAGCCCCGTCTTCTTGACCACAACATGTCACGACTCTGTCAAAAAGTCCGTACGACTGCATTTTTTACAATGTGAACTTGACGAGGATGCCGAACATGAACTGCGCGCACACGACGACATCGGCTGGTTCACGCTGGCCGAGCTGGAGACGCTGGACCTGGCGCCGGCCGATCACGATTTTGTGCACTGGTTGCGAGCGCATACCCAGGCATGTTTTGGCAGTGACATATGAGTCCGGTTTTTTAGCCCGGCTTAACGATGACCCGCAACTATGACTAAGACATTTCACATTCGAACCTACGGCTGTCAGATGAACGAGCGCGACTCGGAGGCCCTGGCGTGTATGCTGCGTGAGTGCGGCTATCGGCAGGTGATGGCTGAGGAGGAAGCGGATATACTGCTGTTTAACACATGCAGTGTCCGCGAGCAGGCGGAACGCAAAGTGTTCGGCAAGGTGGGCATTCTGAAGAAACTCAAACGTCGCCGGCCCGACATTATTATCGGGGTCATAGGATGTATGGCACAGAATTACGGGCGTAAGATTCTGGATGAACTGCCGCATGTAGACTTGGTCGTCGGCACCGACCGCATGCATTTACTGCCGGAGATTCTCCAGGACGTCTGCACCGGCCAGCGGGGGCAGGTGCATACCGAGCCGGGTACAGAGGTGTTGGGGAAGTTGCGCGGACACGAGCCCGGCCGGGTATCCGCATTTATATCTGTCATGCGCGGCTGCAACCAATTCTGCACGTACTGCATTGTCCCGTATGTCCGCGGTCGCGAGAAAAGTCGTCCACTGCCGGACATTGTCCGTGAGGTGGAGGAAGTCGTGGCGCAGGGGGCACGCGAGATTTTCCTGCTGGGGCAAAATGTCACGGCGTATGGATTGGCGGAACTGCGTGACCAAGGAGAGTATAGGCCGGACGTGTCGCCCTTTGCCGATCTCCTGTTGGCGGTGAACGAGGTCGAAGGCGTCGAGCGTATTCGGTTCACGTCGCCGCATCCGCGTTTCATGAATCAGGCGTTCATTGAATCCATCACCACGCTGCCGAAGGTATGTGAATCGTTGCATGTCCCGTTGCAATCCGGGTCGGATCGTATTCTCAAGGCCATGCGCCGAGGCTATACGTCGGAAGATTTCATGGCATGTATTCAGGCGATTCGTGAACGCCAGCCGGAATTTACTTTTACCACGGATGTTATTGTGGGGTTCCCCGGTGAGACACCGGAGGATTTTGAGGCGACACGCCGAGTGATGGACGCGGCTGGTTTCGAGATGGCGTACATCTTCAAATACAGCCCGCGCTCCGGCACCAAAGCGGCGGAAATGGCGGACGATGTGCCGCGGGCGCTGAAGGAAGAGCGTAACCAGATTTTGCTGCAAGACCTGGAGCGCCGCTCGGCAGCGGGTAACGACGTTTATATCGGACGCACTGTGGAGGTTTTAGCGGAGGGGCCCAGCAAACGCAACGTAGAGCGTTGGGCCGGACGCACGCGTACCAACAAAGTCTGCATCTTTCCGCCCGCAAAGAGCATCCAGGTCGGTGACCTGGTACAGGTGCACATCGAGCGTGCGACACCGAATTCGTTGTTTGGGGAGGTCCTCTGAGACACCCCGTCTCGTTGCGGCATTGGCGACCCGTGAAATATGTCAGCTAAGCCGTTACGAAGGTTATGCCGGGAACTGTACGGACTGCAGACTGATGGAGAGGTCCTGAATCCGTGAGAAAATTGGCAAAAAAGTCTTGCTGTCGTTTATGTAGAAGATCTTACGTTTATTATTAAAGTTAACCCGTTGGGTGATATCGATTTTTCCGCCAATTTTCCCGCAAGGGACTTCCAGCGGCGGTACATCTGCTTACGAGACTGCAACTTGCAGTAGACACTACAGCTTCGTCTGGTCTCGCAACCAGCTGTACCACCGCTGAAATTTCACGGATTCAGGGAGGTGACAGTTGCCGAGCGATTTGTTTCACGACAAAGCCTATTTGCTGTTTCCGCTGTTGGCAGCCATGCTGTACGGGGTGGCTGCCACCGCGCTGAAAACGGCCAGCAATCGCGGGTGTGGCATCGTACGGACAATGTGTGTCTGCAATTGGTTGACCGGTTTGGCATTTCTGGCGTTCTATGACTGGTCGCTTTTCCCATCTCTACCGGATCCCTGGTGGCCCAGTGTCGTTCTCGCCATGTTGTTTGTGCTTGGTAGTTTTTTTACGGTTTTTGCACTTTCTCACGGGGACGTATCCGTGGCCACTCCGGTGTTGGGTGTCAAGGTTGTGATGGTTGCGTTCATGGTTGCCTTTGTGCTAGGGGTGGATCTGGAGCCGCGAACATGGGTGGCGAGTATCTTTGCTGTCTTAGGCATTGTAAGCATACAGATTAACGATCGACCGCACGACCGGGGGAAGATCGTTGTGTCTGTCGTATTTGCTTTGCTCGCCACCGCATGTTTCGGCGCGTTTGATACTATGAACCAGCATTGGAGTCCGAGGGTTGGTTTTGCAAACCTGGTGCCGCCGGGAATGGTTGTTGCGTCTGTGTTGTCGCTGGCGTTTATCCCAATGCTCAAAGGGCGCGTCCGCGACCTGTCAGGGAAAGCCCTGCTTTACCTCGGCATTGGTGCTGGTTTGATGACGGTACAGGCCGTGATTCTCATCTGGTCGATCGGGACATACCAGGATGCGGCCGGCGCGAATGTCGTTTTTGGGAGTCGGGGATTATGGAGCGTGGTGTTTGTATGGCTTTTCGGTCAGCGCTTCGGGAATGTGGAGCTGAAGCAACGTCATCCCAAGGTTGTGTGGGCACGTATTGGAGGAGCAATCCTGATTTGCGCAGCCATTGTCCTGATGTTCACAGGTTGAATGAGCGGGGTGCTGATAGGAAATTACTTTCGGACTAACTGACAGGAAATTACAAGAGAAAATGCAAAATGTGAAACCCAATATCGTTTTTGTAACCACTCATGATACAGGCCGCTGGTTTGGATGCTATGGGCGAACTACGGTCGTATCTCCAAACATTGACTCGATTGCCGCGGACGGTGTTCTGTTCGAAAACATGTTCTGTGCATCTCCTGTGTGCAGCGCGAGTCGAGCTGCCATGATGACAGGGCGATACCCGCAGCACAACGGCATGATGCTTCTCCTCCATCAGCCCTGGTGGTGGACGCTCAATGAAGGTGAGCCGCATCTGGCCAATGTCTTAAAAGATGAAGGCTACTTCACCCGTCTATTCGGATTTCAGCATGAGTCCGAAGACCCCACAGAACAGCTCGGTTTTATGGAAGCGAGTAAAGGACCGCTTGGACCAGCTCCGAAAGTGGCGGAGGAATTTGCGGACTTCATGAAAAACCGACCCAAGGGAAAACCCCTTTATGCGCAGATCGGGTTCTGGGAAACCCACAAGCCCTACAACCGGGATTACGAGGTCAGGGAGGACTCAAAAGGCGTCGAAGTCCCCCCTTATCTCAATGACACTGAGGAAGTTCGCAACGACATGGCTGAGCTCCAGGGGGCGGTCGGTGAAGTCGACAAGGCGGTCGGCATGATCCGCACGGCGATTCAGGAGGCCGGCATTGAAGACGAAACGATATTCATATTTACCGTCGACCATGGCATTGAAGTGCCGCGCGCCAAATGGACCTGCTATGATCCGGGTATCGAAGTGGCCTTTATCATTCGTTGGCCCGGAGGGGGGGTAACGGGCGGAAAAAGGAAACCTCAGCTTCTTCCCAATGTGGATGTCCAGCCCACTGTTCTTGAGCTGGCCGGTATCGATATACCGGAAAACGCGGATGGACGGAGCTTCGCTGAAATCCTCACCACGGATTCAAATGATCCGAAACACAGCGAAATATATGGATTGTTTGAAGACTCTTCACACAGGTATGTCAGAACGCAGAAGTTCAAACTGATCCGGAACTTCTCGCCGAAACGTCCGTTTGAATTTCCGTGCGACCTCACACCTAAGACGAAGTGGGAACCATACGCTTTTGCAGAGCTTTATGATCTCGAGAAAGATCCAAACGAATGTGTGAATGTTGCGAATGATCGATCATACGAAGCTGTCTTTGCCGACTTGAACAGCAAACTCTTCAACTGGATGCAAAACACGAACGATCCACTCCTCAAGGGGCCGACACCAACCCCTTATTATCTTCAGTCAATACAGGCGTTCAGGTCGGATCTGAAGAAGGCCTGATTGGCCAAACTATTATCCTGGTGATGAAGGCCGTTGGACTAAGGCACCGAAGTATGGAGGAATCAAAAAATGACATCTGGTCACCCGAACGTAACCTTTTGGCCAGACAAGGCTTGGAGGTAGTTTGGCCATATATCATGTCGTTAGAAGCTATTTTTGATCCCGCTTGTGGCCTCTAAGACTGCCAGAGCGCAAGCATCTGGCGAGTGGAAAACCTTAAACGCCAAAAACAGCCGCAAAAATACCGGCTAAGGTCACAATGGCGGCCATTGTTCGGTGCTACCTCATGAACCCAAGTATGTTACGTTCGGGTGACCAGAAGTCCCGTCAGAAGTCCCCAGAAGTCCCGTTATAAACAATCTGCATGAATCCTGTGTTCCCCTGAGATCGCCACAGTGCACTTGCACAGCTGGCGAACACGGGGAAACACATTATTCACATATCTCGTTCGTGCAATGTCTGGGTGTAGTCGACTTTGACACCGATTTGCCGGCAGGCTTCGACCCGGTTTCGTCCGTCCAGTGTTTTGCCTTGGAAGAGGACGATCGGTTGTGCCTGGCCGCTGCATTCGATGCTTTCGCGGAGTTCGGTCAGTTCGTCGTCGGTCATCAGCGGCATGATGTGGGCGAAGCGTTCGCAGCTCACCATGAATATCTTCTTTGCAACATTTGAGCGATGTGAGTATTGGATATACAATGTTCCGGTTAAACAATATCCATACCAACACCATCTTATGTGACGTTGGTAACCCATCCGGGGCAAATGCAAGTGGCGGAAAGTTCGGCAAATTGACACGAATGCGGAAGACAAAAAGAGCAGGAGATCAAGCACCATGATCAGACGAGACGGCAGTTATGACACGGATGTTCGGGAGAAGATGCGAGGGGGTGAGGGCGCGGTCAAGATCGAACATCTATGGAAAAAGGACGAACTGAAGGGCAGGACCCGTTTGTGTGCGCGTTTGACGCTGCCGCCCGGCGCAACTATCGGCTACCATAAACATGAAGACGAGGAGGAGGTTTTTTACGTTGTCTCGGGTGCCGGTCTGGTAGAGGAGGGCGACGAAAGCAGGAAGGTCAACGCGGGGGATACGATCCTCACAGGAAACGGCGCAGGACATGCCGTCGAAGCTGTCGGGGACCAGCCTTTGGTCATGCTTGCGTTGATTGTGCAGTATTGACAGTACACTATGAGAGAACGAAGCGCGCCCGGGCGATCGTACTCAGATCGCAAATATTCTCGGGGGTGTTGATCGAGATACACGTGTGCCGTTGTCGTGATATTTTTGTTGTGTGTGTTATAATGGTGGTTTTTATGTTCATCCTGATTCTGTAAATTAAGCATAAGGAGTGGCACATGCAGCTGGAGAAATATTCCATTGGGGTTGGTGACCGGTTTGCACGACAGGGCAAGGCGCAGTTGCAGGCACTTGTGATGGCGAAGGACGCCGGGGTGGAGATCGTCCCGGTATGGAATAAATCGTACCGCGAGCATACGATTGTCGGCACATCGCCAGATGATGTCCGAAAAGAGGCCGACGCGGCAGTCTCGGCTCTGAACTGGACCGGCAGTTACTACGTGGATGCGGATCACATTGGCCTCGATAACGTAGATGAGTTCGTGGACTCCAGTGATTTTTTTACGCTGGATGTGGCTGATGCCATTGGCACGGCGGCGTCTGCCGACGATGTCCGGGCGTTTGTGGAGAAATGGAGTAAATACACAGGGAATCTCGCAATTCCGGGTCTGGACGCGGCATTACATGTGACCCGCGGGGACATTGAAGCGATTGCCCGAAAATTTCTGTTGGCCGTCCAGGAGGCCGGCCGGACATACCGGCACATTGCAGAGAAAAAACGGAATGGCAATTTTGTGACGGAAGTGTCTATGGATGAGACCGATCAACCGCAATCGCCGAAAGAGATGTTGTTCATTCTGGCGGCGATTGCCGAGCAAGGGATCCCTGCCCAGACCATTGCACCCAAGTTCACCGGGGAGTTTTACAAAGGTATTGATTACGTTGGTGATACTGCCCAGTTCGAGAAAGAGTTTACCGAAGATCTCGCGGTTATCGCGTTTGCCGTCAAGGAATTCGGTTTGCCGGGCAACCTCAAGCTCAGCGTGCACTCCGGAAGCGATAAATTTTCGGTCTACCCGCTGATGGCCAAGGCGCTGAAGCGGTTTGACGCGGGGCTGCACCTGAAAACGGCGGGTACCACCTGGCTGGAAGAACTCATTGGCCTGGCCGAGGGGGGCGGAGACGGTCTCGAGGTGGCGAAAGACATTTATACGCAGGCTCTGTCCCGTTACGACGAGCTTTGTGAGCCGTACGCCCCGGTTATCGATATTGACAAAAATGCGTTACCGACCGCCGATGAGGTGTCGTCCTGGGATGGTGCCCGCTACGCGCGTACACTGCGTCATGATCAGGCATGCCCCGATTACAGCATTCATTTCCGGCAGATGCTGCACGTGGCCTACAAGATCGCGGCGGAGATGGGAACGCGGTACTATGACGCATTGGCACGTTATGAAGAAAGTGTAGCCGGCAATGTGACGACAAACTTGTTCGATCGCCACCTGAAGCCACTGTTTCCGGGGACCCTGAATCCCTGATAAAACCGGCTTTTCTCCGCGTTCCGAGATCAGGCCAGACGCTGCAGAACGTCCTCTACGGGAAGTCCGATGACGTTTGAACGAAGACCTTGTATGTCAGCAATGAGCATCTCGCCATGCTCTTGAATTGCATACGCGCCGGCTTTATCCAGAACCTTCACCCGCTTGATGTACGCATCGATAATGGCCGGCGTAAGGCGTAAGAAGGTCACGCTCGTACTGCTTACCCAGCATTCCTCCGAGTAAGGAACGTCACGCCTGAGACAGACTCCCGTCAGTACTTCATGGACGTTTCCGGACAGCGTTTCCAGCATTGTCCGCGCGTCCTCAATCGAGGACGGTTTTCCCATCAGCACGCCATTGTGCACAATTATCGTATCGGCCGCAAGAACGATGTCCCTGGGGAATCGCGGAGCAACCCGGGCGGCCTTAAGGCGGGCAAGACGCCGGACCATGTCCCGGGGGGATTCTTCCGGGTTCGGTGTTTCGTCGATATCGGCGGGAACAACCTTCACCGAAAAGCCCATATCCCTGAGTAAAGCCGCCCGGCGCGGTGAGGCGGACGCCAGTATGAGTCTTGAATTGCGTTCTCCATGCATCATAGGACGGTAGAATCTTGCGAAATAGCCTTCGTGCGATTCGTTCGTGGTTCGTGGTCCTTCGTTCTTAGTTCAAAACCACGAACCAAGAACAAGAATGGCGAGAAACGACATTTCGCAATTCCCTATCATAAGACGGGGCTTGAAGTGTTGGCGTTCAACTTCACACTAGTTTGTGCTTATGTCACTGAGTTCATGCTGACACCAGAAACCCGAACTCACCAGTATTCAGGCTGACCGGTCATCTCCTTTGACGACTTGACACTGACGCGCGGCGATGTCAGCTTATATACTATAAGGCTTTTTCTGATCTGGCGTGGATAAATGATTATCGTTGTCAATACGTTTGGCGGATTTCACGTCCGCCTGATGGGGGTAAACTTGAGCGGGCTGTCGGAGCACGCTGCAGCAACCTGAAGGTTGAACTCCAGCCGTTCTAAAGGGGATCCTAAAGAACCGAAAATGAAGGCATCCTTCATGAATAGCGTAGTTAAGGTACCGGAGACAGGACTGATCCACGACGAGGACACCGGCGAGGCATCCTTTCGCGCGGATTTACAACCCCAAATTTCACGACTGCTGATTTCCAGCACCGTTATTGCGGAACGCGTAATGGGACTTGCGGGAGACATCATTGCAGATGTTCGCCGAGATTCTTCTAAGGCTCTTCAGCTTGTCATCGTCCTCAAGGGCGCAACCGTATTCGCCAACGCTTTGGCGCAGGCCATCTTCCGTCGGAACGGCCCCCCCATAAGGTTTAACTACATAAAAACGTCCTCCTACGGCCGAGACCTCTCTTCATCCGGGCATGTGGACATTATGGGCCAGTTACCCTATGTACGAGGACGCGATTTGCTCATCGTAGAGGATATTGTTGATACCGGATTAACCCTGCATGAACTTCGACGTTATCTTCGTGATGAACGGAAGGCCGCGTCAGTCAGCATTTGTACCTTACTGGACAAGCCCACGCGGCGACTTCCCGAACTGCGGCAAACGTTGAAGCTCGATTACGTAGGCTTTAACGTACCCGATGTGTTCGTCGCGGGGTATGGTATCGATTGCGCCGAACACTTGCGGGAGCTTCCATTTATTGTTTCGGTGAACGAAGCGTTCTTCGCACAAAAACAAGAATCCTGCTGAGCGACAAAACGAATAAACACGAATAAATACGTTACGAATAACGGGAAAAGGATTTTGAACGATGTATTCATTGCGGCTGAAAAACGGGCGATTGATTGACGTCGAATCGGGTAGCGTCATGGACGGTGACCTGTTCGTCCAGAACGGACGAATCGTCGCGTCCATTGCCACCGAGGATCTTGACGAAGACATCGACGTGGGCGGGGCTTACGTAAGCCCGGGCTTTATCGACGGTCATCTGCACATTGAAAGCAGTATGCTGACCCCCCTCCACTTCACTCACGCGGCCGTTCAGTACGGAACGACATCCCTGTTCGTGGATCCCCACGAAATCGCAAACGTCCTGGGACGAGCCGGGGTGGAACTGTTTCTGGAGCAGGCTGATCAGGTACCGCTTACTATGTTTGTGGGGATCCCTTCATGCGTGCCGGCCACACCACTTGAGACGTCGGGGGGAGAAATCACCCTGAACGATATCCGCGAACTCTTGAGCCATCCGCGCGTGTTCGGGCTCGCCGAAATGATGAATTTCCCAGGGATTATTCACGGGATCGGCGATGCCCGCGAAAAAGTGGCGCTTGCTCTGAGCGCGGGCGCCGTCGTCGACGGCCATTGCCCGGGTGTCACAGGCAGTGACCTTTCCACGTACATATCCAACGGTGCGGACGATGGTGTCGTGCGTATCGGGTCGGATCATGAATGCACGACGGCCGAAGAGGCGCTGGAGAAGTCGAACCTCGGCATGTATATCATGCTGCGCCACGGTTCGGCGTCAAAGGATCTGGAGAATATTCTGCCGGGATTGTGCCGACAGAATGCTGACCTGAGCCGCTTTGGCCTGGTGTGTGACGACCTGTCGGCCGCGGACCTGCGTAAGCATGGACATATAAACCATCTGATCACGATTGCCGCCGCCATTATTGAACGGGAAACCGGCTGCACCGCGGAAACCGCCACCGTCCAGGCCATTACCATGGCAACACTGAACCACGCACGATACTTCCGTACCGGGGCCGGTGATCTCCGCCCCGGGGCGCCGGCGGACATCGCGGTGTTCGATTCCCTCGACACTATCGAACCGCGAGTGGTGCTTGCACGCGGTCGGATTGTGGTGCGTGAGGGCCGCCCCTTGACGACCCCCGCGCACTATGACTACTCGCGTTTTGCACATCCCGTGAAATGTCCGCCGGATCTCAAAGACAAGCTCGTGGTAAAAGCCGAAGGGAGGACGGCACGTGTCAGGGTCATTGAGATGACACCCGACAGCCTGGTGACAAAGGAAGCGCATGCCGATTTACCAGTGCATGAAGGTGTCATAACGGCCGACGCCGAGCAGGGGATCCATAAAGTCGCGGTCGTTGAACGGCATCGGGGAACCGGCAATGTTGCCGTCGGCTTTGTGAAGGGTTTTGACTTCCGGCGGGGTGCCCTCGCCGGCACCGTCGCCCACGATTCGCACAACCTAATCCTTGTCGGGGCGGACGACGACAGTATGGCGCGGGCAGCCGACGCAGTGCGTGCGGCGGGCGGTGGACTGGCGGTTGCGCCTGAAAAACAGGATTCGCAAGTACTGCCGCTGGCACTGGCAGGGCTAATGTCCACGCAAACCGTCGATGAAACGCTGGCACAACACGCCAAACTCGATCGCGCAGTGCAAGCACTCGGATGTAAACGGGATCCCTTCGCGGCCATGAGTTTCCTGGCTTTGCCCGTGATTCCAGCGCTGAAGTTGACGGACCAAGGCCTGGTGGATGTGAACGCATTCGACTTTGTCCCACTGCAGCTTGACTGATGCACGTACCGGTTCCGCTCGGCGGCGTCAGATTCAATAGTGTGCGGTACCGCGACCATGTTCCGTGTCAATGCCTTGTTTAAACTCTCCAGAACGGGCGGCGAGGACATGCCCTGCCATAAGTTCTGCCGCATAAGATGGGCTGCCTTGATAAAGCAGGCAGACGAGGTCGACCCGCTGAAATGCC
>JAIPIM010000027.1 GCA_021734725.1 Minisyncoccota bacterium
CGCCGCACTCAGGACATTTAAACATGGGCTGCCTCCTTGGCCTTTTTTGCCGGCTTCGATTCCCCTGCATCGGACGACGCGGAGGAGGCTGTATCCGGGGTGGACTTACCGGTATCTTTGTTGCCACTCGCCCCCGAACTGCTCGCCGACTGTGCTCCCGCTTTGTAGCTGTCACTGCGATAATCCGTGCAGTAAAAACCAGATCCCTTAAATATAATGCCCGCACCGCTTCCAATGAGTCGTTTAAGCTCACCCGAACACTGACGGCACGTGGTTAAAGGATCGTCCGTCATCTGTTGGAATACTTCGAACCGATTACCGCATTGCGTGCATTTGTATTCGTATGTAGGCATTTGAGCAATCTCCCGCAATCACGTTCTCTACCGACCCGTCGGTCGGTTTTAAACACACATTAAACCCTGCATAGTTTAAATGGTATCACCCGTTTTTCAATAGTCCACTGGATCGGGATAGGAAATCTCGCGCCCGCTGATACCGCGAAAGATCGGACTGCCATCCGGCGTGCTTCCCGTACAAACGTTTGGGGAGAGACGGACCTTGCCGCCGCCATCGGGTAGATCAAGCGCAAAAACTGGTTGCGCCATCCCGGATACGGATTCGCGCAATCCAGCCATGATCTGCAGCCCTTTCGCAATGCCGGTCCGGAAATGCATTGTCCCGGCAACCGGATCGCCATGAAACAGGTAATACGGCTTCACACGCATATGCACGAGTCCCCGAAACAGGTCACTCATGGTCTCCACGGAGTCGTTTATGCCTTTCAGCAATACTGACTGGTTTAGAACAGGAATACCCGCACGAAGCAGATTCTCACATGCCTGAGCCGCCTCCTCCGTGAGCTCACGCGGATGATTGAAATGCGTAATCAGCCAGACAGGCGGGAACTTCCCGAGCTCACGACAGAAATCCTCCGTAAGGCGTTGGGGAAGGACCACCGGGACGCGCGACCCAATACGCACTGTTTCCACGTTCTTCAAACGCTGCAGTCGCGCCAGGAGTGATGAAAGATACGCCGGCGGCAGGATGAGAGGATCTCCACCGGACACGATGACCTCGCGGACGTCTTCGGTTCTGGCAATGTAAGCAAAAGCCCGGTCCAGTTGGGCATCAGTCAACGCGTACGGCGGAGATTTCCACAGACGCTTGCGGAGACAGTGCCGGCAGTGAACCGCACACTTATTCGTTACTACCAGCAAAACACGATCCTTGTAGCGGTGAACCAGTCCCGGCACGGGTGACTGTGCCTCTTCACTTAAAGGATCCTCGTCGTGGCCATTCCCGACATCCAGTTCCTCCACTGAGGGCACGCACTGACGCAAGATCGGATCATCGCGGTCAAACGCGTTGCCTAAAGACAGGTAATACGCCGTTGCCGCCATGGGATACACCGCCGCAACCCGCCGCGCCTCAACGGCAGCGGGATGACGCGCCGGCAGACCAAGGGCGACGGCGGGATCCGTTATCCTACGGCCCCAATCACTGGAGGTCTCGCGTTGAAATGTTGGACGAACGGCCATGTAAAACCCTGCCTTCAGCAACGGATGTCTAATGGATTTTCTCCCTTGCCCGTAATATAGTACTGGTTTGCAATTCAATCATTTCACTTGGAGAGTCTACTGACCCCGGAGTAGCGCAGAACTAGAGGATTGTACTGTGGAAAGAGCAACACCGACAGTCGTACGTGAAGAGACGGCTCCCTGCCGAATCAAACTCAATATCGAAATGCCTCGGCCAATGGTCGAGGCAGCGTTCACGGACGTTGAAAAACAGTTTAAAAAAATGGCTGAAATACCCGGATTCCGCAAGGGAAAGGCGCCACGCAAACTGCTTCTTCAGCGGTACGGAGAAAAAATTCAGGAGGAAGTCAAGGACCGGCTGCTCCGCTCAGGCTTCAACACTGCGGTAAAGCAGGAAGACCTCACCCCGGAAACCGCGCCCCATATTGAGAACGAAGAAAGTCTCGCTGCCAATAAGGATGAAAGTTTTGTGTTTGCCGCGGAATTCGACATCGCGCCGACGTTCGATCTTCCCGACTACACATCCATTGACGTATCTGTCGAAACATCTTCCGTGGACGAAAACCAGGTGGAGAACATTATCGAGAATATCCTTCAGAGCCGAACATCCTATGAGCAGGTCGACCGGCCCGCGCAGAAAGAAGATTTATTGAAGGTCTCATATGAAGCCACTCTGGATGAGCCCGCGGATGATCTGCCCGAGTCTGCAAAATACCTGCTCAGTGCAGACGAAACGTGGATTGCTTTACGTGAGCCAGAGATTCTCCCCGGGATAACAGCCGAACTGGACGGCGCGGAAACTGGAACAAAGAAGGACGTCTCCATCACGTTCCCGGAAGATTTCCATGAAGACATGCTGGCCGGTAAGACTGTTCCCTATTCCGTGGAAGTGCATGAAGTGCACGCCGCGGAGATACCCGAACTGACGGATGAACTCGCTCAGGAAATGGGAGCAGAGAGTGCTGAACATGCCAAACAGCAAATCCGCTCGAATCTTGAGCAGCAGGAGGCCATGCAAAAACAGCGCACGATCCGGGAACGGATACTGACCAAGCTGATGGACCAGGTGGACATGCCGTTGCCGCCGCAGATGCTGGCCCGCGAGACCTACAACATCCTGATGCGTCTTTATCAGGAGAAGGCGCAGCAAGGCACGCCGGAGGAAGAGCTCAAGGAAAAGACCGAAGAACTCCGCAAGCAAGCCGATGAAATGGCCAAGGCATCCTTGAAGAGACACTATATCCTGAGCCGCATTGCGGATGAGGAAGACATTCAGGTCGACAGAGAAGAATTGGAGCAGATGATCCAGATGCTGGCCCGTTCGCATCAGGAAACACCAAAAAAGTTGAAGGAACGGTTGACACAGACAGGGCGGATCGTGGAGTTGGTCGATCACATACGTGAGAACAAGGCCACGGAGAAACTTGTTTCGCTGGCGCATGTCGAAGAAAAAGAGGAAGAGAATTGAGATGTGTAAACATATGCACCCAGAGATGCTGTCGATCCAGCTCTTCTCTAACCCTGGACACGTCTCGCAAACTCTTTTCCCCAAGTCTGTCTAATGAAACCGTAGACTGAGGAGACATTCATAATGGAGCACTCACAAATGTACGTACCGATTGTTGTTGAACAGACTGGCCGGGGTGAACGCGGCTATGATATCTACTCGCGACTGCTGAAAGACCGTATCATGCTTCTGGGGACACCGATCGATGACCACGTGGCTAACTTGCTCGTGGCCGAATTCCTGTACCTGCAGTCAGAGGACCCCAAAAAAGATATTCAATTCTACATTAACAGCCCAGGCGGAGCAGTCAGCTCCGGACTGGCCATCTATGATACGATGCAAATGCTCTCTTGTGACGTCAAAACATTCTGCGTGGGCCAAGCGGCGAGCATGGCCGCCATCCTGCTGGCTGCCGGGACCAAGGGGAAACGCTATGCCTTGCCGAATGCGCGCATTATGACCCACCAACCCTTGGGAGGCACGGAAGGCACCGCAGCCGACATCAGCATTCATGCCAAAGAAATTCTACGAATTCGTGAAAACCTTAATGTTATCCTGGCCAATCACACGGACCAACCCGTCGACAAAATCGAGCACGATTCGGACCGCGATTACTTCATGTCCGCGGAGGAAGCCAAGAACTACGGCGTGGTGGATGAATTGCTGGAGAGCAGTCGCGAGGCGAAATAGAGTAGTCCTCTGATCGGTTCATTAAACGGACACGCAGTCAGACCGACACGATGCATAACTGCTGTCCTGATGACGAGAATGCACTGCACTGAATTAATAACAGAACACTTGAACAGGACATTCCTGTATGTCACAACGTAAATCAACATCCAATGAGATGATACGGTGCTCGTTCTGCGGGCGCACAAGCGACGAAGCCCCCCAGATGATTGCCAGCCCCACGGGCGCACATATCTGCGCCGACTGCGTGGAGGTCTGCGGCACGATGCTCGGGAAAACACCGGAAGACGAAGCAGAAGAAGGGAAGGACACGGTTGCTATCCCCGAACTTGAGGTGCCAAAACCGTCCGAACTGAAAGCATATCTCGATGAGTACATCGTCGGCCAGGAATACGTTAAGAAAGTGCTTTCGGTTGCTGTCCATAACCACTACAAACGGCTCCAGCATCAACGCGTACAAACGGCCCGACCGCACAATGAACAAAGCGTTGACATCGAAAAAAGCAATATCATTCTCATGGGACCTACCGGAAGCGGCAAGACACTGCTGGCACGCACACTTGCCAACAAACTCGATGTCCCGTTCGCGCTCACCGATGCCACCACCCTCACCGAGGCAGGGTACGTCGGTGAAGATGTGGAAAACATCCTTCTGCGCCTGATCCAGGCAGCTGACTACGATATCGAACGAGCTCAGGTTGGTATCATATACGTTGATGAAATTGACAAGATTTCCCGTCGCACCGAGAACGTTTCCATCACCCGTGATGTTTCCGGGGAAGGCGTCCAACAGGCATTGCTGAAATTATTCGAAGGCACGGTGGCAAATGTACCCCCGAAAGGAGGGCGTAAGCACCCGCAGCAAGAGTACCTCCAGATCGACACGTCGAACATCCTCTTTGTATGTGCCGGAGCATTCGTGGGGCTTGACAAGATTGTGCAGCGCCGCATTGGCAAACGCGTATTGGGCTTTGGCGCATCCACGCAGAATACCATGGAGGGCGCCGTACAGTTGGATGAAACCAATATCGTGGCTCGCGTCGAACCGGAAGACCTTATAAAATATGGATTGATCCCTGAGTTCGTAGGCCGCCTGCCTGTAGTGGCCACGTTACGCGAACTTACACAAGACGACTTGGTGCACATTCTCACCTCCACACGAAATGCGCTTGTAAAACAGTACCAGGAACTCTTCAAAATGGAAGGCGTGCACCTGCGCTTCACGGATGGTGCACTGCGTGCCATGGCGGACAAGGCAATCAGCAAGGGCACTGGCGCGCGTGGACTGAGAGCCGCCTTGGAAACGCTTATGGTCAATATTATGTTCGAGGTACCCTCGCGAAGGGATGTGGAAACCTGTACAATCACCGCCGACGTAGTTGCCGGCAGATCAACGCCAAAACTCACCTTTGTCGGCGATACCGCTAAACGAAAAAGCGCCTGACCGATGAAAACGTTTGATGATCTGTTCTCAGAATTGCGTGATAAAGTTGAACGCAACGCACCGGACTCCGGAACGGTCGCGTTGCTCAGCAAAGGAAAGCACGCTATCGGCAAGAAAGTCCTGGAAGAAGCCGGTGAGGTATGGCTCGCCGCCGAATATGAAGGATCGGATAAAACTGCGGAAGAAATTTCGCAGCTTCTTTACCATCTGCAGGTCATGATGCTGGCCTGCGACTTGACCCTGGACGACATCTATCGCTATCTCTAGCCTGACTTTTTTACCCATGTTACAAATCGCATTGCCAAATAAGGGGGCCCTGTCCGAGGAAACGGTAGACCTCGTTTCAGAAGCCGGGTACCGGAGCCGGCGTCACGGCCGTGAACTGAACGTCAATGACCCCCAGAACCGTGTGGAGTTCGTTTTTCTGCGGCCCAGAGATATTCCGGTTTATGTCAGCGGCGGCATCATCGACCTTGGGATCACAGGCCGTGATCTAACCCTGGACAGTGAGGCGGCCGTTACCGAATTGCTGCCGCTCGGTTTCGGAAAATCGCAGTTCCGGTACGCAGCGCCGGCAGACCAAGACCTGCATCCTGATCAGTTTGCGAATCTGCGCATCGCTACATCCTACCCAAATCTTGTTATGAAAGACCTGCGCAAACGAGGTGTTAAAGCAAGTATCATTCGGCTCGACGGCGCCGTCGAAATTGCGGTGAAGCTGGGCGTGGCCGATGTTATTGCCGATGTCGTGCAAACCGGCAGGACACTCGTACAGGCGGGCCTGAAGCTCGTGGGAGACCCTATCCTTGTTTCGGAAGCCGTGGTACTCGCGCGCACACCAAAGGCCGCTGAATCTCCCACTGTGAAAACATTCCTGCAGCGACTCCAGGGAATCGTCGTAGCGCGCGACTACGCAGTGGTCGAATACGACGTGCCAGCCGGCACATTGGACGATGCCTGTCGCATCACGCCCGGCTTCGAATCACCAACCATTTCTCCTCTCAATGAGCCCACCTGGAAGGCCGTTAAAGCCATGGTTAAACGGAAGGACATCAATCGGATCATGGATGAATTGGCTGCAATCGGCGCGAAAGGAATTATGATCACCGATATCCGGACCTGCAGACTCTAGAAACGTAAACTCAATATTAGCTGCACCTACCCGATTTATCAATAGTCGAGTCCGCTAAGTCCGACAAGGCTGCCAGACCTTTAAATATGCCCTTCCAGATCCTCGAAACAGATAGCCCAACCAGCGCCCGGCGCGGCCAACTTCAGACAGCGCACGGTATTGTCCAGACGCCAGTCTTCATGCCGGTCGGCACCCAGGCAACCGTAAAAACCATGACCCCCCATGAACTGGAGGAAATGGGCGGTCAAATTCTGCTGGGAAATACGTATCACCTGTCGCTTCGTCCCGGCATCGATATCATCCGTAATGCCGGCGGTCTCCATTCGTTTATGGCGTGGCATGGACCGATATTGACGGACAGTGGCGGATATCAAGTATTCAGCCTTTCCAAACTCCGCAAAATCACACCCGAAGGCGTCCGCTTCCAATCGCACATCGACGGCTCATCGCTCTTTCTAGGACCACGCGAGGCCATGGATATTCAGAAAAACCTGGGCGCCGATATCGCCATGGTCTTCGATGAATGCCCATCCCACGCTTCCACACACCAGCAGGCCGCCGCCTCGCTGGAACTCACGCTGGAATGGGCGAGTGTCTGTCGAGACCAGGAGCGAGCACCGAATCAGTTGGTCTTCGGAATCGTGCAGGGAGCCCTCTATGAAGACTTGCGCGTGCATGCGGCGCAAGCGCTGACCTCCCTCGACTTCGACGGGTACGCCATCGGTGGCTTGAGTGTCGGAGAACCGGAAGACCGAATGCTGGAGGTACTGAATTGGACAGCCCCTCGCCTGCCGGTGGACAGTCCACGCTACCTCATGGGCGTTGGCACCCCTCCACAAATCGTCGAAGCAGTTGCGCGCGGAATCGATATGTTCGATTGCGTGCTTCCCACACGCCTGGCACGAAACGGCAGTGCGTTCACCTCCAAAGGCTGCATTCCTATTAAAGCCGGACGCTATAAAGAGGACTTCGCCCCCATCGATAACGACTGCGATTGCTACACGTGCCGACATTTCTCACGCGCGTACATCCGGCACCTGATTAATGTCAATGAAATCCTTGCAAGTCGTTTGATGACGATCCACAATCTGCATTTCTATTTGACACTCATGCGACGCCTACGCAATCACCTCGAGGAGGGAACATTCCAGGAATTCAGAGAGGCGTTCCATGCCCGTTACTCAGGCAAGGATACATCGTAAAAAGAAAAGGGAAGCAAGGGTTGAACTCCGCGTTTTACCACGTTAAGCCTTGCGGCTTTATTGTATGCATTGTTCAGAGTCTAAACCCTTGCTTCCATAATTAACATACCGTAACGATTCCCCCTCTGCAAACGGAAATAGAGCATACGTAGTGTTTTTTTTCAAACGGGGAAGGGACCACTAAACAGGGGGGGAATAGTGCTCGAGGGGGGACTCGAACCCCCACCGGTGTTACCCGACATGGCCCTCAACCATGCGCGTCTGCCAATTCCGCCACTCGAGCTCAAACAAAACAGTGATATATATAGCACGACTAGCCTGAAAAGCAACCCGATTATGGGATCAAAACACGCCCTCTCCAATCATCCTTGAGTTTTTTTTGACAGGCATTTGCTTCACATCTCCTAAATAACCAATATACTTTTTGGTGACAGTAAACCATTTAGAATTTGGAACACCGCAGCCATGCCCGAACCAACGATTGCCGACGATCTCCTCCAATTGCTGAACTGGGAACAAAAGCACGGTCGCAAAACCGTGTATCTGGCTCCCGACACACGTTCTCAGTTTTTCCCGGACTCAGTGCAGGCGTGTCGCGAGACACGGGACGCGAACCCAGCCCCTGCCTCACGCTCAACAGAACCTCGCGTCACAGGCGCAGGTCTGAAAACGGACACCTCAGCTGCAACCATCCAGCAGGCGAAACAGGACTCATCTGACCACGGAGGTGATCCCATGACATGCGGATGGGAAGACCTGAGCCGGCTCGTCCAGACATGTCACCGGTGCAGTCTGCATAAGTCGCGCACAAATGTCGTATTTGGGGAAGGGGACCCCCATGCTCGGATCATGTTTATCGGCGAGGGGCCGGGATTCGATGAAGATCAGTCCGGACGACCGTTCGTGGGACGAGCAGGACAACTGCTCACGAAAATGATTCAGGCAATGCAACTCAGCCGGGAAGAAGTGTTTATCGGCAATATCGTCAAGTGCCGCCCCCCTGGAAATCGCACACCGCACGAGGATGAAGCTGAGGCTTGCCTACCGTTCCTCAGACGGCAGATCGAGCTTATTCAGCCGGACATTCTTGTCCTGCTTGGAGCCACACCCCTAAAATATATACTGGGGAAAACAGGTATCACAAGACTGCACGGCACATGGCATGACGTCAACGGTATTGCCACCATACCGACCTTTCATCCGTCGTACCTCTTACGGTCTCCGCAACGGAAACGGGATGTCTGGGAGGATCTCAAGAAGGTGATGGCTCGTATTGGGAAAGATCCCGAGGAAACAATGCGTAAAGTGCGCCGCCAAGACTAGTGTCCGACGCCATGCGGGAAGGTATCCCATGGTGTCTAGTCGGGCTTATGATTAGCCAAGCGAAATGTCACTTACCCGTACACGGGTCCATTCCTGACGATGACCGTTTTTCCGACGGTACCGTTTGCGCCGCTTCATCTTGAATACCGTTATTTTATCCCCCCGAAAGTGTTCCAGCACTTCCAGTTCCACCGTTGCACCGTCGATACGCGGACTTCCCACTTTCAGTCCGTCATCATTCTTGGCAAGCAGAACACCATCCTTGACGGTCACGGTCTCGCCCGGTTCCGCGTCCATACGATTCACAGCCAGGGTCTCACCAGGTTCCACGCGAAACTGTTGACCTTGCAGGGAAACTATTGCGTACATGTCTTTTAACTCCGTTTCCGATACGTTAAATACGCCGTCCAGTGGCGGAAGAACTCACTCACGAACGGCGGATTGGCAAACCTCACACCTACAGCTCTCTTCATACGCCATAACAAAAGCCAATAAATGTACAACGCCTTCCGGGGTTTGCAATTCTTACGTCTACTCTGATGCGTAAATTGTCACCTCGTCACTTACGTGAATCGTCGCCGATTCAGAGATACCGGGCTCCAATTCCGGAATGACGGAGAGCGGGTAGTTGGCGTCAATCACAACCTCTAGTTGACCGCCTTCCTTCTGTTCCCATTCCACCATAATCTGACCGTAAGGGGTGGGAACTTTGGCTTTTACTGAGCGAACATCGCCGACCAGCGGATTGAAATAGGCGGTGGTAAAACCGGGTTTCGCCGGACGAATACCGGCCAACTCCGAAATAAGAAAGCCGTTGGGAGACGTCCCGTAACCGTTGCATGTATTATGAATGACAGCGCTCTCCGTGTTTTCTATAGGATTATGGATTTCCCACCAGGTCTGCGCTCCACGCTCTACCATACTTGACCAGTACCATCGAAGGTAGTCCAGCGCCCACTGCCGACGCCCAAGAGCAAACGCAGTTTCCAGTATGAAATACTTAAAGTAGGGATTGTCCAGAATCGCCTCGGGATCTCTGACAAAAGGCGGACCATCAAGGAATATCGCATCCATGATCCGTCCATAGTCTTCGGTTCTGGCAATCCCACCGTATACCGCCAATACATTGGTAATCAGAGTGTGACTTTCAGACGGCCCATTATGCCAACCGTCCGCAAACAACCCCTTATCCGCATCCCAAGCCAGTCGTCGCATTTCAACGGCCACTCTGTCGCCGCGCGCACGTAATTCGGCAGCCTCTTCGGCTTCACCACCCTCCTGTAACAGGAAAGCACCGTTCAGAAGAGCACGACAGTAGAGGGCATTGAGCCCAGTGACAATGCCGCGGCGATCAAGATTACTGTGATCCAGGAAACAATAGCCGTTCGCCCGGTTTTCCAAGTCACCGAGAACAGCCTGACCCGGCAGAGTCACATGTGCAAAGTATGAAAAAAGACTCCGGACGTTAGGGAGCAATCGTTCCAGCAAATGGGAGTCACCCGTGTACATGTAGTGCCGCTGCAACCACACAGTCCACAGCATGGCGTAGTCAGGAATGTTGAAATAGATATCGCTCGGACAAGCCGCCGGCATCTCCCCCGTCTCAAACTGGGCCATGGAAAATTCCTCAAGGCTTTTTGCCGCCAGTCCGAAATTCCCAAACGTATGATAGGAGGCCCACGACTGAATCATCGCATCGGCAATGTACTGGGTCTCTTCTTTGCACGGAGAATCAATGAAAGCCTCTTGAACAGTGGCTTCCAGCGTTCGACGACCGATACGCCAAATCGTGTTCAGCGTTTGGTCTGCGCTCTCAAATGACCCCGGGTGCTCAAATTGAAATTCCCGTATCTTGACCCGGGGTTCGGTTATCGTGACTGTACCGTTCACGCTGCGCGCGACAAGCATCATGAAACGGATGCCACGAGGTGCACACGCCATCCATTCACGCTCGTTCTCCGCCAGCACAATCGTATCCACGTTCTCCTGGCGGTTGTCCCATGGCAATAATTGACCATTTTCCACTTCGGTACCGGATGCAATATCCAGAATATCGCCATCCGATCCGGAAACCGTAAACATCGGACATCCAAACTTGCAGGACTCTAAGGCCAGGATCGCGTACTCCCCCTGACGTAAAGTCAGCGGCTCCCCCGCCTGCCATTCGCTGCCCTCCTCGGCGGCAAACGTATAAGCCATAAGCTCGGCGCCCTCATCCACCGGAGTATCGTCAACGGGTATGTAGTTCTGTTGGCTTATCGTCCGCGACAAGTCAAGATTACCTAATACATTCGCCAGCGGAGTCCGTAATCGACCCGCGATAAGCCAGCCGGGCATCGAGTCTTTGTCGGGTTCACGCTGGAGATGAACAGTCTGCCCATCTATCTCCGGAAACAATAACGTGGCCCCGGTACTGCCCGGTTCCAACTCCTGGAACAGGACCACGCGGTTCCATCCTTCACGAAACTCCAGCTTCCCTTCCGGTGCAACAATCGCCCCCTGCCTGAAACCAGGGGAATGACACGCATGAAAGGACTCCCCCACCTCCACACGACGAACGCCCTGTTCTTTGACAAGCGCGTCGTTCACATACAAACGATATGGATTGTCTGTATACAGCTCGAATTCAACTTTCTCAGCCTCTGAGGCGTGAATGTACGTCTCCGCGGCGTACACGCCGCCCCCCTGCTGCGCCACAAGCTTCTCAAACGAAACATTGGTCGAGAACAAACGCTTTTCAAAGCTGCCCGCCGCCGCCAGACGATTAAACGGAACAGAACCAACGCGTATTTCCGGCGCCGGAAACGGTAAAAGATTCCAGTGCGCCTCCGAAACCGGCACACAGTAATCCGGGGACGACCAGTCCTCGGCCGAAAATTCACGTTCGGTCCATCCTTCCGGTAAGCGACGAAGATCTACTTTTTCCGTAAACCCCGATGCCTGCGAACGACGCGGCCGACATGGTGCGTAAGCCGCCGCCGAAACCAACTTCCATGAGGGATCCGTCCACACCACAGGTGCGTCATCCACATCCAACTGACACCATAAACCACTTGGCTGACATCGGCAGGACGTCCGCGCAACCTTCGTGTTGTAACCCAGTATCGCAATCGTGTTCACGCCGGTCCCCAACAAATACGCGATATCGAGATACCACACATACGAACCATCCACCGGACAGGTCGCCAAACCATAACAGAGGTGCGTACCATTCACGTATACATGGCAGAAGGAACGAGCCGCAAACCAAAGATCCGCGGAGCTCGGTATCTCGTCAAGCATAAAGTTGCGCCGAAACAGCACGTAGCTTTCAATATGCCCCCGCCCACGTTCTTCCCAAATCCAACTCCCTCTCAGATCGACCGGCAGTCTATTCGGTGCCATAATGGTGCCCCTTCATGAACAACAATCCCTAGCAAATCCGCGTACCCGTATTCCATAAAACTATAGACCGACCAACCCCAAAAAACAATAATTCAAGCCAATTTGGCGTGCCACAAGGGAATTGACGTGTATAATGGAACAAAACCGTTATCCCTAAATTATGAAAGGCAAACTGCAAAATGCTTGACAGTGTCCGTTGGAAACCCCTTTGCCCCGGACAGCAACTCCCCGGCAGACTCCGGCTCATTGATCAGACGAAACTTCCTGAAACCTTAACGTATGTAGAACTCGATGACGCCCACGCGGTGTACGACGCGATCAAACGGCTCGTCGTACGCGGCGCCCCAGCCATCGGCTGTGCGGCGGCACTGGGACTCGCTGCCGTCAGTCAACACAGCTCCGCCGAAACACCGGAGGCGTTCCTCCAGGATGTGCGTCATACTGCCGACTACTTGGCCTCCTCACGTCCCACTGCGATTAATCTGAGATGGGCACTAGACCGGTGCACCACCGCCCTGGCAAAAAAAATAAAAACAGACCCTCAGGATATAGATTCCCTCAAACACGCTGTGCTCAATGAAGCTCTGAACATCCTTCAGGAAGACATCCGCCTGTGCCGGAATATTGGCCTGCATGGCATTCCACTGTTCGCACACCAAACACATATCGGCGTCCTCACCCATTGCAACGCAGGTGCTCTTGCCACCGCGGATTATGGAACTGCATTAGCCCCTATCTATATGGCACAGGAAAAGGGATTGGCCCCCCATGTTTACGCCGACGAAACACGCCCGCTGCTCCAAGGCTCTCGGCTTACAGCCTGGGAACTTCAACGCAGCGGCGTGGAAGTCACGGTCATTTGTGACAGTATGGCGGGGCTCCTCATGCGCGACAAGAAAATTTCCTTGATCCTCGTGGGGGCAGATCGCATTGCCGCCAACGGAGATGTCGCCAATAAAATCGGGACGTACAGCCTTGCAGTTCTGGCAAAATACCATGGGGTCCCTTTCTATGTCGCGGCACCATACTCAACCATTGATCCCACACTCCCGGACGGCAGCCAGATTCCCATCGAACAACGCGAGCCCGGCGAAATCATTCATGGCTTTGGCCGTCAAACGGCCCCCCTGAACTGTCATGTTTATAATCCCGCGTTCGATATCACACCGCACACCCTAATCACCGGGATTGTAACAAATCGCGCACTGCTCGCACCCCCGTTCGACAGAGCCATTAGACGGCTACTGGCCCGGTGTCCTGTAAACCCGCCGGATCACGCAGGCTAGCATGAGCCTGTCCGGAAAGGCTCTAGCATCAACACTGTTGAGTTTGGGTTTCACGTGTCAGGTCTCGGGTGTTAGGAATGCCTGAAACCCGAACACTGACACCTCTCCCTAAATCAACAGCATTAAGGCTGGTATGAACCTTTACGGTGTATATAAGAAGCTTTTTGCGACATACGGAGCGCAGGGCTGGTGGCCGCTGACGGCGTGCGGCGCCACGGGTGCAGCGGAATCCGTGAGCTCCCATGGCTATCACCCGGAGGATTATACATTCCCTCATAATGACCGGCAACGGTACGAGATCTGCCTGGGGGCCATCCTTACTCAGAATACTGCATGGGTAAATGCTGAACAAGCATTGATGCGCCTACACTCCCTGAAAAGCCTGTCCCCAAAAACTATTTTGCACCTCGCTCCGCATACACTGATCTGGGCTGTTCAACCCTCAGGATACTACAACGTGAAGGCAAAGAAACTCCGGTGTTTTACCCGATTCTGGATGACTTTGCAAGGGACTGAACCAACGAGAAATCAGTTGCTCGATGTATGGGGGATCGGACCGGAAACCGCCGACAGTATACTTTTGTACGCGTACGGCCGGCACGAGATGGTGGTGGATGCTTATACCCGACGTATCCTGGCACACCTGCGCTTCCTACCGGCCAACTGTTCGTACGACCAGATGAAGGCTTTCTGCACACAACACTTGCCGTGCGACGTCCCGCTCTATCAGGAATTCCACGCACTCATTGTCGAACACGCCAAGCACTACTACAGGCGCAACCCCTACACGGATCCAGTGCTCCTGCCCCGGAACGCGGGAAAAAACGGCTGACTGGCGTCGGATTTTTCCGGGCTGTTTTTGGTATTATTATTTAAGAGCTTACTATTAACAGCATGGGTTCTCGATTCATCCCTGTAGACAGACAGTCTCCCATGCTTATGCCGCCCGATCTTCGGGACTGGCGCCCGGAGAATCATATCGCGCGCTTCATCGTTGAACTGGTGGAAGGTTATGGAGCCTCGTATGTCTGGCTCATAATGTCCGGTGGTTGTTTAAGCTGTCCGAGGGCGGTCTCCTGCTTGCAAACGGAGGTTTTGCCCCCACAAAAGCCTGAAAGCCGCTTTGGGGGCAGTGTAACCGCTTTTTTGTGACGGTAATGTCGCCAACCGTCCGCTGAAAAGCCGGAACCCGGCTTTTCAGCGATATCAGGCTGTCGGATTCAGTGGCTCGAACCCATCAGATCCGAGGTGCTAAGTCCGACAGCCTGCTAGTCCATCAGTCGGGGATTGTACTGGCGCGGGCCGGGCGTAAATGTATGCGGGGCGCGTGTGTCATTGTCGGCTTGCGTGTAGATGTAAACTTTGGCCATCCAGGGATTGTACAGCACCACTTCTTCGTGCTGGTCTCCGCACACGTCGGCCGGAATGCAATGGTACCAGTCCATACGGCCGATGGCTTTGGGCTGCGGCAGCCCAGGCAACGGTACCCCCTTTCCCGACAGGGGATCCCACAACATGCCGCCGTTGTACAAGACATCGGGACCTTCTTTCCCATTCCAACGAACAACCTCCATACCGGTGTTGTTGGGTGACGGGTTCAGGTCAAGTTGCTTGAGAATTGTTCCCTCAACATCCACTACGCGTACCGCCGTGGAATGACCGTTGAAGCGAATAACCATCTGTGGGTGATCGGTATCTGAGCGAAAGCGCCCAACCCGAACTTCCTGGCCGTGCGGTACCAGGTCCCCCCCAAGCTTCAAAACAACATTTCCGTTCGCATCCAGGACGTGCCCGTGGCCTGAGCAGACGGCACGCATCCGACCATTGTCCCAGGGGAGTATCGCCACGCTGTCCGTGTGCGGCGCCAGCTTCTTTTCCCACAGAACCTCTCCATCGTGATCGAGCAGGAAGTAGCCGCCGTTCACTTCATCGCGGCCGTCACCATCGATGTCTCCGACCGCCGGGATATAGGCCGGGCACTGCCCGTACTGTGTCCATGGACTTTCGTATTCCCACAGAATGTCCAGGCTGGAATTGAAGGCAAGCACTTTCGCGCCGAGTTTGACAATAAAATCCCGCGGTTCTTCCAACCCCTGCAAATTGGTAATCAACAATCTCTGATGAACCCAATTCGGTCCCTCGCCCCGGCTCAATCGCAAGGGGGCCGGTCGTGCTTCCTTTTTCACCCGCCCCGTCGCCCCGTCACGAATTTGCAGAACAACATTTGCCATGCTCGTGGGCGGCGCATCAACATGTCCTTCGTACCAGAAACAGATGACCTCAGACCGTCCGTCGCCATCAATGTCATGGATGGCGACCGGGCCCGGCCGAGATGGCTGCGTGCCATTTCCTCCTACGCGCCAGATGGGTTCCCCCTTCGCCGTAAAGGCCCCCATGAAACAGGGCTTCATACCGCCCTCGTCGTGGGCGTTATCGACCGAACGGTAAACCAGAAAGTCGGCGTGCTTACTGTTACACAGGTCGCCGACGCGAATGTCACCGCCGAATGTTACGGTGCGATGGTTCACCCGTTCCGTCGTACAGAACTCACTCGGGATATCAATTTCGCGCCATAAGATTGGTTCTATCATAACCGTTGTTTAGCTTGCAATACTTTCGTGCTTAAAAGAGCGAGGTCTGATGCGCGGACACCGCCGCATTTTCCCGGCTTGTTCTAGTCGATCGCCTTCAGCTGCTCGATGAAAGGCTCAGGGATAAGGCCGTTCTTCATGATTGGTACGTCCCACGTGACGACGCCTTTCTTGTCGGTGACGTATTTGGTATATCCACGAACCAGCTCGTCGGGGAAGCGGGGGCGGTCGCCTTCACACCATGATTCTCCGAGATAAGAGAGGATATGATACCGGTCCTTATGGCCGCTTTGTCCCGTGACAAAGGGCCCCTCGCATTCTGGGAGTGCCCGAGACACCTCACCGGCGGTATAGTCCTCGTGAACGGTATGATGAATCACCGGCGTGCGAACGCCCGCATTAAAGGCCGGGATTGATTCCGGATTACCTGCTCGCAATGCTTCCGCGAAGGTCCGGAAATTCGGTTCCTCCGCCTCCGGATAACGGACGTCGGATCCGTAACAACCGTCAATCCACCATCCTGAGACTTTGCTTTTCCAGCGCAGCGACCAGTCTCGGCAGACAGCTTCCCAGTTCCGCATGAACTCCACCCACCGGAACTGACCCCAGTGGGCATCGGTGCCGAACTCGAAATCGCCGTCGTTCCAATGCCGGGGCATGCCGAGTCCCTTGCGGGCCTCGTGGTCCGCCCATGAACCGTCAGCGGGTGCATAGACGAGCAACTTGATCCCCAGCGGGTGAAGGGCATCATACAGATCCGAGACCAAATCGCGCTTCGAACACTTGCTCGGGTGTACACCGGCGATACGGTCGTACGTCGCGTTGGGTGCGCAATAATGACCGGACCCCTGCCCGATTGTAATAACGAAATAGGAGGCATGCACGGCATGCAGCTGTTCCGCGAGCCCATTGACGTCGAACGCGTCGACCTGGCGATTCCAATCGTCCGCCGGTGTTTCCGGGCTTGTCAGGTAATGGCAGAACACGCCCCAGGTGCAATCGGCAAACCAGTGTGTTTTGTCAGGCATCGGGTATCTCTTTTTCAATGATTCTGCAGACTCTTGCGAAATAGCCTTCGCGCGACAAGTTGTCGGATTCAGCCTGACTAATTCATCAGATTCGAGACGCTAAGTCCGACGGATTGTACGGCAGCCGTTCCATGCCGAAGAAAGACCGATAGGCATTCACGGCCGCGACATAATTTTCGGCTTTGACATCTTCGTGCACGGAGTGGGATGCGTGCAGTATGTGCCCGCCTGGACTCTTCCGCCCCAGTTTAAGGCAGTTGATCACGTGTTCCTCCACGTCTTCGGGCGCGGCATGGCATAGAGTATGCCGGGCGTCGATGTTGCCGATGATACACAAACGACGATCGATACCTTCTTCGATCAGCCGTTCCATGGTCATGCCGGCGGCATAATCCACTTCTTTGTAGCCGTCCACGCCCGAGTTAAAGAAGAAATCGTCTTTAATGGGCCAGTGATTACCGTCGGACGTATAAACGGCCTTGGCACCGGCATCGTGAATGACCCGCACATGCTCCTGAATCACCGGCAAGATGTACGTATGGTAGAGGTCAGGTGAAATAAAGGGCCCCTTGTCGCAACTGACATCTCCCCCCATGGCGATTACGTCGTACCCTTGCTTGACAGCCTTCGCGGTGCTTGCAAACACCGGTTTTTTCTTCATATCCAGCCACCGCATATAGAGTTCCGGTTCGGCCAGCATCCACATCAGGAGGAACGGTGGATAAAACGCCGCGCCCGTCCCCGCGCCGATTTCCGCCATATACACCCAGTCCAGCCCTTCTGCTTCCCCGAGTTCCCGCACGCGTGCATACACTGGATCGGGGGTGGTCGAAACATCCGGGACCGTACCGTCCCATGCTTCCACCTCCCCGCGCACCTTGTCTTCGTCCTGTTTATGGGAATCGGCGTCCAAATCTCCCGGGTTGGCCAGAACCACCAATTGCGTTCGCGGATTCAATACATAGTCCTTGCCGTCGCGTTTCCACGAGGTCGCCCCGGTCTTTACGGGACGCGAGTAATGCTTTGCCGGCGCACCGTTCAGCCGCACCATGTCGAGTCCGAAGAACCGTGCAATCTGAAACGCCGCCTGCGCGTGTGCTTCCACAAGCTCTTCCCACGCAATCCCCTCCGCCATGGCATCCCAGCACATTGCCGCGTCCGTGCCGACCGTCCGCCCGCACACCGGCCAATGGATGGGGTGATAGGGTTGAAAAATCTCGAACAGCGGAGTGCGATCAGGCGTCCTGTGTGAAAAGGCTGCGTTAATCCGTTCTCTCGATCCCGGCATCTGTTTTCTCCTGTTTTATCATACCATGGGATGGCTGTAGTACGTTTTCATGGTTCATCGACCTCCAGATATGCGCCAATAGTGTCACCGTTCCGTCCCTTTCCGTTCAACCCTGACAGATTATACGGGGATAGTTCTCCTTCCAGGGGGAAGCTGACACTTCCGCGTTCCAGCCCGAGATCGTTCTTAAGATATACTTCGGGCGTTGAAAATACTTGTCGGTTTTCATTGAGCCTGGGAGAGTCGATATGGTTTATTCTGATTTCACCGGACGCGAAGTAATTATAGTGCGAGATGACACTTCCACCCATTGTCTTGTCAAGCCCGTTTATCGTCAAGATTGTATCCGGACCGTAAGGCGCGGGGATGAAGGCGCACTGAAAGATTTCCGTTGGGAACGTGTTCTTTTTTACGTGCAGCTTCATTGCGATCCCGTAAAAGGTACAGTTTACAACGGAACCGTAACAATTCGGTCCTATCTCCACGGTATTCTGCGGCCACCGTGTTTTCGGGTTCGGGTTCCCGATGAACACGCAGTTTTTCAACCGGACTTTCGAGATGTTCCGGGGGGCTGAGCCACGTCTGGCCTGCAGCGCCAGTCCGGCGTTGTTTCGTACGATGCAATTTTCCATCTCGTAATCGCCGTCCTGGAATTCCACGCCACCGCGGTAAGAATCATTCTCCACAAGACAATTGACGTATCGGCTCTGAGCGTTGCCCGACGCCAATCTGACATCCACAATTCCACACCCGGCGTTGTGATGGAAATGGGAGTCTCTCACGTCCACGCTGGACGAATGGTGTGACATACCCTGGTCCGTATTAAACGCCGATTCGACATTCTCGTACAGCAGGTCGTGGCAAAAGTACGATCCCATCCCGTCTCCGGCCACCCACATGGTGCAGAGATTACGCACAACAATGTGGGATGCAACGCCAATATTCAGCCCCCCCGGTGCGCATGTTTCCACGACCACATCCGCCGGTGTTTTCGCTTCCGGAAGGCGGATAAAGAGGGTATCCGGGGGCACGTCCGCTTCGCTTCGTTTTTCCGACCTTCGGGTATACAATACATAACCAAACGGCTCGAGAGCCGCACGACATACACAACTCGTGCCGGGCCTGCCGTCGAACATTACAAGATCGAAGCCTTCCCAATGGCGTTTCATCGCCGAGTTCGTTCCCATCTTCCGGCTGAAAATGCCCTCACCTTCATCTTTCCACTGGTCCACTCCGTAGCGACGTCGCCACGTGATGGTTGCCCCGTGGCCGTCGATAATAAGCGGTTTCTCTGGGGTGCCGCCAATCCCTTTGAGGTGAATGCTCCCCGTCGGCCTGTAGGGGATCCCGGTCGCCGTCAAGTGCAAAGAATCCGAATTCTCGAGAACCTCCACGGCGGCCATGATAGTGGCATAAGGCTTCTCACGTGTGCCGTCGGCCGTATCGTCGTTTCCGGCTTGATTGTTTACATACACGTCCTTGGCGTAGCCCCTGAGCGCCATGAAAGCGCCCAGAAGCAACGCCGATAACAATGTCGAAC